>NZ_PSVB01000022.1:0-53475 GCF_002932165.1 Rathayibacter sp. AY1F8 | reverse complement strand
GACCGGGGCCGCCGCGCCCGCCGCCCGCCCGACGGCCCCGGTCCGGCCCGCCTCCGTGCCGGCCGCCGCCGCGCTCCCCGTCATCGCGAAGCCGCCGATCCGCAAGCTCGCGAAGGACCTCGACGTCGACCTCCTCGAGGTGCAGGCCACCGGCCTCGCCGGCGAGGTCACCCGCGACGACGTCATCCGCCACGCCTCCCAGGCCAGCGTCTTCCGCAACATCCAGACCCCCGCCTGGGGCGACGACCGCGAGGAGCGCATCCCCGTGCGTGGCGTCCGCAAGGCGATCGCCGCCGCGATGTCGACGAGCGCGTTCACCGCGCCCCACGTCAGCGTCTTCGTCGACGTCGACGCGACCCGCACCATGGAGTTCGTCAAGCGCCTCAAGAACTCGCCCGACTTCGCCGGCGTCAAGGTCTCGCCGCTGCTCATCATGGCCAAGGCCATCATCTGGGCCGTCCGCCGCAACCCCACCGTCAACTCCGCCTGGACCGACACCGAGATCGTCGTCCGCCACTACGTCAACCTCGGCATCGCCGCGGCCACCCCGCGCGGACTGCTCGTCCCCAACGTCAAGGACGCCCAGTCGATGAGCCTCCTCGAACTGGCCCAGGCCCTCGAGAAGCTCACCCTCGACGCCCGCGACGGCAAGACCACCGCCGCCGACATGCAGAACGGCACCATCACCATCACCAACATCGGCGTCTTCGGGATGGACACGGGCACCCCGATCCTCAACCCCGGCGAAGTCGCGATCATCGCCCTCGGCACGATCAAGCAGAAGCCCTGGGTCGTCGACGGCGAGGTCCGCCCCCGCTTCGTCACCACGGTCGGCGGCTCCTTCGACCACCGCGTCGTCGACGGCGACGTGGTCAGCCGCTTCGTCGCCGACGTCGCCAGCGTGCTGGAGGAACCGGCGCTGCTGCTCGACTGAGCGGGCGGTGCTCGATTGAGCGGATTCCTCCTTCGTCGTCATCCGTTCCGCGGTCGGCTGTCCGAGGTGGGGCGTTTCGTGGAGCGGGGAGCGTACCGCTACGGCGAATCGCTGGAACACGATTCGGCGGTGAGCTGGGCGGTGCTCGATCGGGCGGATTCCTCCTTCGTCGTCATCCGTTCCGCGGTCGGCTGTCCGAGGTGGGGCGTGTCGTGGAGCGGGGAGCGTACCGCTACGGCGAATCGCTGGAACGCGATTCGGCGGTGAGCTCGGCGGTGCTCGATCGGGCGGATTCCTCCTTCGTCGTCATCGGCTCCGCGGTCGGCTGTACGAGGTGGGGGCGTTTCGTGGAGCGGGGAGAGCGGGGGAACGGGGCAGCGGTCAGCGGGGGGAGACGGCGAAGGAGTGCAGGGCGAGGGCGTCGCTCAGGCGGGCGGCGACGCGGGCGCCGCGGACGCTGGTGCCCTGGGGGTCCAGCGGCGGGCTGACGACGGCGGCGCCGAGGCGGCCAGGAGCGAAGAGGACGAGGGCGCCCGAGACGCTCGACTTGGCGGGGACGCCGACCGCGCGCATCCAGCGGCCCGAGCCGTCGTAGACGCCGCACGTCGCCATGACCGCGATCACGTCGCGCGCGACCGACGCCGGCACGACCCGCTCGCCGGTCCCCGGGTGCACGCCGCCGAACGCGAGCGTCGCGCCCATCGCGGCCAGGTCGCGGACGTCGACCAGCACGGCGCACGCCCGGGCGTACGCGGAGACGGCGTCGTCGGCGCTGCGGTGCAGGGTGCCCTCCGCGCGCATCAGGTGCGCGAGGGCGTGGTTCCGGTCGCCGAGGAGGTGCTCGTCGGCGGCGACGCTCTCGTCGACGGAGAGCGGGCGGCCGGCGAAGGCGGAGAGGCCGCGGAGGATGCGCTCGCTCCGGCCGTCGGCGTCGCCGCCGTCGACCAGGGCGGCGGTCAGCAGCGCTCCCGCGTTGACCATCGGGTTCGGCGGGCGCCCGGTGCCGCTCTCGAGCTTGAGGGCGTCGAAGGCCTCGCCGGTGGGCTCGATGCCGACGCGGTCGAGCGCGTCGCCGCCGGTGTCGAGGAGCGCGAGCGCGAACAGGAACGGCTTCACGGCCGACTGGATGCTGAACCGCTCCTCCGCGTCGGCGCTCGCGCGGACGGACCCGTCGGGCAGGACGAGCGCGATCGCGCAGAGACCCGGGTCGGCGTCCGCGAGCGCGGGGATGCTGTCGTCGACCTCGCCCCCGTCGTCCGGCAGCACCTCCCGGCGCAGCGCCTCGAGGTCGAAGGCCAGGGGATCGGGGAGGGGGCTCATCCGTCCACTCTGTCAGGGCGGGGAGCCCGTCGCGTCCCGGGCCTCAGACGAGCCCGAACTCCGCGTCCAGCGCGTCCAGCTCCGCGGCGAACGACGCGCGCAGACTCTCCTTCTCATCGGCGGGCAGCCAGGAGGCCTCCGCTCCGGTGAGCGCCATCGCGCGCAGCTGCGCGGCGCTCGCACCGATCGGGCCGGCGGCGAGGCGGTACTCGTCGGCGAGGGTGGTCGGGAACACCCCGGGATCGTCGGAGCAGGGCACGACCCGCAGTCCCGCGTCGAGCATCGCCCGGATGGACGCGCGCCGCCAGGGCCGCCAGGAGCGGCGCGAGGTCGTCGAGGCGACGGTGAACACGACGCCCTGCTCGCGGACGCGCTCGACGACGGCGGGGTCCTCGAGGACGAAGTAGCCGTGGTCGATCCGGTCGCAGCCCAGCAGATCGAGGCAGGTCGTCGTGTTGGTCGCGGTCGGGGCGTGCTCGGAGGAGTGGGCGGTCCGGCTCAGGCCGGCCTCCCCGGCGAGGCGGTAGGCGTCGGCGAAGCGCTCGGGCGGACCCGCCGTCTCGAGGTTGTCGAGCCCGATCCCCGCCACGTACTCGTGGGGGTGGCGGACGACCTCGCGGACCAGCTCGAGCGCCTCCTCCCCGCTGTGGCCCGGGGCCTGAGCCGGGACGGTTCCCGACGGGGCCCGCGGGTCCGCGCGGCTCCGGGAGGCCGGAAGCGGTCCCGCGGGTCGGACGCCGCTACGCCGTGAGCGCGACCGCCGTCCACGAGACGGGCGGGAGGGTCAGCGTCAGCACGCCGTCCTCGAGCGTCGCCGTGGCCTCGCGCAGGCGCACGCGGTTCTGGTCGTCACGCGTGTTCTTCGCGTAGGGGTCCTCGTCGAACAGGGCCAGCGCCTCCGCGATGCTCGAGACTCCGAGGCCGCTGACGTCGACGGTGACCTCGATCGGCTCCGTCTGCGACCGGTTCACCAGGAAGACGGCCGCGCGGCCCTCGTCGACGGTGGCGACGGAGTCGATGAGCGGAGCGTCGCCGTGACGGGCGGTCGAGTAGGTCCCCGCGTCGATCCGGGGGCGCAGCACCGAGCCGGAGGCCAGGCGTGCAGTGGTCGAGAACGGGAAGAACGTGGTCTGGCGCCACGCGGCTCCGCCCGGCTCGGTCATGATCGGCGCGATCACGTTGACGAGCTGCGCGAGGGAGGCGGAGGTGACCCGGTCGGAGTTCTTCAGCAGCGTGATCATCAGGTTGCCGAGGACGACGGCGTCGGCGACGGAGTAGACGTCCTCGAGCAGGCGCGGGGCGTAGGCCCACTCGCGGGCGCTCTGGTCGCCCTCGGCGTCGGCCTTCTCCTTGGCCTGCCACTCCTCGAGGTACCAGACGTTCCACTCGTCGAAGGAGAGCTTGATGTCCTTCGTCTTCTTGAGCTTGAACTTCACGTGGTCCACCGTCGCTGCGACGGTGGCGATGAAGTACTCCATGTCGAGGGAGGAGGCGAGGAAGGAGCCGAGGTCTCCGTCGTACTCCTGGTAGTAGGCGTGGCACGAGACGTACTCGACGTCGTCGTACGCGTGCTCGAGGACCACGCGCTCCCACTCGCCGAAGGTCGGCATCGACGAGCTCGACGAGCCGCAGACGACCAGCTCGAGCGAGGGGTCGGCGATCTTGAGGGCCTTGGCGGTGCGGGAGGCGAGCTTGCCGTAGTCGTCGGCGCTCATGTGGCCGACCTGCCAGGGGCCGTCCATCTCGTTCCCGAGGCACCACATGCGGATGTCGTAGGGCTCGGTCCCGCCGTTGGCGATGCGCTGGTCGGCGAGAGCGGTGCCGGCCGGTCCGTTGGCGTACTCGAGGACGTCGAGCGCCTCGAGGACGCCGCGGGTGCCGAGGTTGACGGCGTACATGATCTCGCTGCCGGTCAGCTCCGCCCACTTCGCGAAGTCGTCCAGCCCGACCTCGTTGGTCTCGAGCGAGTGCCAGGCCAGGTCGCGGCGGCGGGGGCGCTCGGAGCGCGGGCCGACGCCGTCCTCCCAGCGGTAGCCCGAGACGAAGTTGCCGCCGGGGTAGCGGATCGTCGTGGTGCCCAGCTCCTTGACCAGCTCGACCACGTCGAGGCGGAAGCCGTCCTCGTTCGAGGCGGGGTGGCCGGGCTCGTAGATGCCGTCGTACACGCAGCGGCCGAGGTGCTCGACGAACGAGCCGAAGAGGCGCGGAGTGACGGGGGCGACGACCGCGGCGGGGTCGAGGCTGATGCGCGCGGTGGCGGCGGGGGCGTCGGTCATGAGGGCCTTTCGGGCTTCGGGCTCCCGCAGCGGGCTCGGCGGCGAGCGGTCTTTCTAACGTTGTACACGATGGTCCGCCCCGGCTCGGCCGCTGTCAAGAGCGGCACGGGGCCCACCCGCCTCGCTGCGTGCCGCTCCCGAGGTCGGCCGCCCTCCTCCCGCATCGACCCTCCCCGCCGCCGCTCAGCGCACCTGTGCTCGACTGGGCGGGTGCCCTCCTCCGATGCCGTCACCGACGCCTGCTCCGAGCTCGCCGACCGCGCCGACGCCCTCGCGGCGTCGCATCCCCGCCCGCGCGCGTT
The DNA here is from genome assembly GCF_002932165.1 of Rathayibacter sp. AY1F8. Taxonomy (NCBI): domain Bacteria; kingdom Bacillati; phylum Actinomycetota; class Actinomycetes; order Micrococcales; family Microbacteriaceae; genus Rathayibacter; species Rathayibacter sp. AY1F8. Next base: position 48,643 of record NZ_PSVB01000022.1, on the reverse strand, counting down.
CCTCGCGGCCGTCGCGAAGGACGTCGCCGGCATCCGCAGCGCCCCGCTCGGCGCTCTCGACCTGGCGCACGGCGGCCGCAACCGGGTCCGGGGGAAGGGCTTCCGCCGCCCCTACGACGACGGCACCCGCGGCCAGGCCCGCCACTTCGCCGGCGTCGCGGGCGCCACGCTGTACCTCGGCGGCCCGCTCGCGCACCTGTTCCTCCGGACCGTCGGCGGCGACGTCCGCGGCTCGGCCGACGACCGGCTGACGACGCGGGCCGTGGAGTGGAGTCGGCTCCTCCGCCGCGGCGAGCTGGCCGTCGCGGACGCGGGAGCGTGGATCCGCCGCGAGATCTGCGGCAGCGGGACCTGCGCCTAGGCCCCGGCCGACGCCCGGCCGACCGGCGGGTCCTCCGCGATCGGCCGGCCCGCGGTCGACTCCCGGGCGACCACGGTGAACGCCGCCTCGTGGAGCGTCCCGGGGCCGGTGCGGGTGCCCTCGATCCGGGCCTGCAGCACCTCGACCGCGGTGCGCGCGATCTCGTCGCGCCCCGAGTCCACGGTGGAGAGGCTGGGGGAGGAGTAGCCCGCCTCGTCGATGTCGTCGAAGCCGATCACCGCCACCTCCTCGGGCACGCGGACCCCCGCCTCCTGGAGCGCGCGGACCGCGCCGAGCGCGAGGGTGTCGTTGAGTGCGAACACGGCGTCGAAGTCGAGCCCGGAGGCGAGCACGCGGCGCATCGCCTCGGCGCCGCCGGAGCGCCGCCACGGGCCCGAGACGCCGATCATCCGCTCGTCGTAGGCGATGCCGGCCTCGGCGAGCGCGGCGCGGTAGCCCTCGAGGCGGAGCGACGCCGAGCTGACAGCGGCGTCGGGGTGCGTCCCGAGCGCCACGATCCGGCGCCTTCCGGAGGCGAGCAGGTGCGCGGTGGCCGCGCGCGCCGCCGCAGTGTTCTGCATGGTGACGTGGTCGACCAGCCCGGTGAAGATCCGCTCGCCGAGCAGCACCAGGGGGAAGCCGACCGCGAGTGCGTCCTCGTCGGCGAGGCCCAGCGGGCTGAAGAGCAGCCCGTCGGTGAGCTGCCGGCGCTCGCTCGCCAGGACGCTCCGCTCGCGCTCGGGGTCGCCGCCGGTCTGCTCGATCAGCACCGTCAGGCCGCGCTCGTCGGCGGCGCGCATCACGCTGTCGGCGAGCTCGGCGAAGTAGGGGAGGCTCAGCTCCGGCAGGGCGAGGCCGATCACGCCGGTGCGGCCGCGGCGCAGGCTCCGGGCGGAGAGGTTGGGGCGGTAGCCCAGTTGCGCGATGGCCGCCTGCACCCGGGAGCGGGTGGCCGGGCGCACGTGCGGATAGTCGTTGATCACGTTCGAGACGGTCTTGATCGAGACGTCGGCGGCGCGGGCGACGTCGTGCAGCGTGACGGCCACGGTCCTCCCTCCGCTCGGCCCTCACGCTACCCCGGGGCTCCGCTCCGGCCTGTCGCGGATCGACGCCGGGGCGGCGTGCGGGCGGGGCGCGCCGCCGGAGCAGGACGCGCCCCGCGGCCGATCAGGTGTACCAGCTGGGCTCGGGGACGGTGTCGAGCAGGGCGAAGACGCCGACCTCGCGGCGCTTGTAGGGCAGCGGATCGTGCAGGGAGTGGGTGCGGAGGTTCCGCCAGTAGAGGTCGAGTCCGACCGAGCTCGCGGAGGCGCGAGCGCCGGTCAGCTCGAAGACGCGGGTCGCCGTCGCGAGGCCGTCCTCCACGATCCGCGCCTTGGCGGCGGCGATCCGCACGGCGATCTCGCCGCGGCGCCGAGGCGTCAGCTCCTCGCGCGGAGCGTGCAGCGCGGCCGAGAGCGCGGCCCCCGTCGCGTCGATCAGCGCCTCGTCGGCCCAGAGCCGGGACTGCAGGTCGCCGTATCCCTCGAGCACGTACCACTCGTCGCCGGCGCGCTCCTTGTCGTCGCCGCCGTACGGCCAGGCCCGGGTGCGCTCGCGGGTGTACTGCGCCGCGCGCTCGAGAGCTCCCTGCGCGATGCCGAGGTAGAACTCGGCGAAGACCTGCTGGATGACGGGCACGTTGAGGGTGTTGTAGACGAGCGGACGGTAGACCCTGTCGACGAAGCCGGCCGCCGCCGCCCACGGCACGCGGACGCCGCGGATCTCGACGGAGCCGGACTCGGTGAGCCGCTGGCCGAGGCTGTCCCAGTCGCGGCCGAAGACGATCCCCTCCTGATCGGTGGGGACGATCGCGAAGAGGTGGGTGTCCGTCCCCTCGAGCACCCCCTCGAGCACGGTCAGGTCGCTGACCACGCCGCCGGTCGAGAACGACTTGCGGCCGGTGAAGACCAGCTCGTCGCCCTCCTCCCGCACGGTGAGGTCGGAGTCGCGCGGGTTCACCGCGCCTCCGTAGAGGAGGTCCCCCTCGGTCGCGAGCTGCTCGACCGCGATGATCTGCTCAGGGGTCCCCACGAGGCGGGCCGCCCAGGCCCAGAGGTAGTGGTAGCCGAGCAGCTGGCCGATCGAGCCGTCGCCGCGCGCGACGGTGCGGACGACGCGGAGGGCGGTGGTCCACTCCTGGGCGCCGCCGCCGTGCTCGGCGGGCCCGAGCAGCGTGACGAGGCCGGCCGCCTTGAGCAGGGCGACCTCGGCGAAGGGGGCGGCGCCGGCGCGGTCGCGCTCGAGGGCGTCGGTCGCGAGCACGGCGGCGACCTCCTCGGCGCGGACGAGCCAGGCGTCGGGGGAGTCGGGCCGGGGGGCGGCCGACCAGTGCTCGGCGGCGGCGCCGATCGTCGTCGCGGCGTCGGTGCCGATGGTCGTCGGTGCGGTGGTGGTCACGGTGTCCTCGTCTCGTCGGGGGCGGTGTGCAGCGACTGTGCCAGGGGCGAGGTGCCCGGAGCGAGGCGCGTGTCGCCCCGTGTCCGCGTGTGTCGGCGGATGACCGGCGGGCGCCTCCGCACGATTTTGACAATCGTTATCAATAGCCGTTAGCGTGGGGGCACCCGCCCGGCCCCTGACCCAGATCGGCTCACCGTGAAGACCCGCCTCCTCGCCCTCACCGCCCTCCTCGGCGGCACCGCGCTCGCCCTGAGCGGCTGCTCCGGAGCGGGCAGCGCCTCCGACAGCTCCTCCGCCGCCGCCGCGGGCGGGCGCGTGAAGGTCGTCGCGTCGACGAACGTCTACGGCGACCTCGTCTCGAGCATCGGCGGCGACCTGGTCGAGGTGACCAGCATCATCGACAGCCCGGACAAGGACCCGCACGAGTACGAGGCCACCGCCCGCGACCAGCTCGCCGTGTCCGGCGCGACCCTCGTGATCGAGAACGGCGGCGGCTACGACCACTTCCTCGACACCATGATCAGCGCGGCCGGCACCGAGGCCCCCGTCATCACGGCCACCGTGATCGCCGGCCTGGAGGACGTCCACGACCACGCGGAGGAGGAGGAGTCGGAGGGCGGGCACGAGCACGCGGAGTTCAACGAGCACGTCTGGTACGACCTCTCGGTGATGAAGGAGGTCGCGGGGCGGATCGGCGACGAGCTCGCCGCGCTCGACCCCGACAACGCCTCCGCCTACTCCGCCAATCTCGCCACCCTCGACGAGGGGCTCGACGCGCTGATCGCCCGCGAGGGCGAGCTGAAGGGCGCGCTCTCCGGCCGCTCCATCGCGATCACCGAGCCCGTCCCGCTGTACATGACCGATGCGCTCGGCCTGACCGACGCGACTCCCGAGGCCTTCAGCGAGGCGGTCGAGGAGGGCACCGACGTCCCCGCGACCACGCTCCAGGAGACGCTGGCGCTGTTCTCCGGCGAGGCCGTCGACGCGCTGATCTACAACGAGCAGACCGAGGGCGCGCAGACGGACGCGGTGCTCGACGCCGCGAAGGCCGCCGGGATCCCGGCCGTCCCCGTCACCGAGACGCTGCCCGAGGGCGACGACTACACCGGCTGGATGACCGCCAACCTCGACGCGATCGAGGGAGCCCTCTCCCAGTGAGCCACGACTCCCCGACCAGGCCCGTCTCCCCGGAGGCGGGCCCTTCGGCGTCCGTGCTGCGGCTGCGCGGCGCCGGGCTCCGCTTCGGCGACCGCGAGCTGTGGAGCGGCGTCGACCTCGACGTGCGCGCCGGCGAGTTCGTCGCGGTGCTCGGGGCGAACGGCTCCGGAAAGACGAGCCTCCTGCGCGCGGTGCTCGGTCAGCAGCAGCTGAGCGCGGGGGAGCTGCAGGTGCTCGGCGAGCCCGTGCACCGCGGCAACCGGCGCATCGGCTACATCCCGCAGCAGAGGCTCGCCGACGAGGGCACTCCGCTGCGCGCGCGCGATCTGCTCGGGCTCGGGATCGACGGCCACCGGTTCGGCCTGCCCCTGCCCTCCCGCTCCCGGCGCGCGGCCGTCGACGCGCTGCTCGAGGCCGTCGGCGCCACCGCCTTCGCCGACGCCCCCATCGGCAGCCTGTCCGGCGGCGAGCAGCAGCGCGTCCGCGTCGGCCAGGCGCTCGCGGGCGACCCGGCGCTCCTGCTCTGCGACGAGCCGCTGATCGCGCTCGACCTCGCCCACCAGCGGGCGGTCAGCGAGCTGATCGACCGGCACCGCCGCGAGCGGAACCTCGGCGTCCTCTTCGTCACGCACGACGTGAATCCGGTGCTCGGCATGGTGGACCGCGTGCTCTACCTCGCCGGCGGCCGGTTCCGGATCGGCACCCCCGACGAGGTCCTGCGCTCGGAGGTGCTCAGCGAGCTCTACGACGCACCCGTCGACGTGATCCGCGCCCGGGGCCGGGTCATCGTGGTCGGCGCCCCCGACCACTCGCACGTGCACGAGCACGAGGAGGGGCAGTCGTGACGGACGTCTGGTCGCAGATCTTCGACTTCTCGGACTACGGAGCGCTGCTGTCGCTGCTGATGAACTCGGTGATCGCCGGCGCGGTCCTCGGAGTGGTCGGCGGGCTCATCGGCGTCTTCGTGATGTCGCGCGACATGGCCTTCGCGGTCCACGGCATCAGCGAGCTCTCGTTCGCGGGGGCGTCCGCGGGGCTGCTGCTGGGCGTCGGCGTCGTCGAGGGATCGATCGTCGGCTCGCTGATCGCGGCCGTCCTGATCGGCGTGCTCGGCTCGCGCGCCCGCGACCGCAACTCGATCATCGCGGTTCTGATGCCGTTCGGACTCGGCATCGGCATCCTCTGCCTGGCCCTCTACCCGGGCCGCAGCGCGAACAAGTTCGGCCTGCTCACGGGTCAGATCGTCGCGGTCGACGACCCGCAGCTCGGGTGGCTGATCGGCATCTCGGTGGTCGTCCTCGTCGGTCTCGCGCTGATCTGGCGCCCCCTCACCTTCGCGAGCGTCGACGCCGACGTGGCGGCCGCGCGCGGCATCCCCACCCGGGCGCTCTCGATCGCGTTCATGCTCCTGCTCGGCCTCGCGGTCGCCGTCTCGGTGCAGATCGTCGGCTCGCTGCTCGTGCTCGCGATCCTGGTGACTCCGGCGGCCGCGGCGCTGCGCCTGTCCGCCTCGCCGGTGGTCGTGCCGCTGCTGAGCGTGCTCTTCGCCGTCGGCGCGCTGGTGGGCGGCATCCTGCTCGCGCTGGGCGGATCGATCCCGATCAGCCCCTACGTGACGACGATCTCGTTCGCGATCTACGCGGTCTGCCGGATCATCGGCCGCAAGGGCGTCCGGCGCTCCCGGCTCGCCGTCGGCGGGGGGCGGTAGCGTGGCCCGGGTCGTGCGGAGTGGAGGTGGTCCAGTGGTCAAGCGCAACACGTGGCAGCGCGAGGCGGTGCGCGAGGCTCTCGGGCGTCGCGAGGACTTCGTCAGCGCCCAGGGCCTGCACAGTGCGCTGCACGCCTCCGGCTCGCCGATCGGGCTCGCGACGGTCTACCGCGCGCTCTCGGACCTGGCCGTGGAGGGCGAGGCCGACTCGCTGCAGTCGCCCGAGGGCGAGAGCCTCTACCGCGCCTGCACGCCGGGGACGCACCACCACCACCTGATCTGCCGCCGCTGCGGGCTGACGGTCGAGATCGCGGCCGACGAGGTCGAGGAGTGGGCGCGCTCGGTCGCGTCGCAGAACGGATTCACGGACGCGCACCACGTCGTGGACGTCTTCGGGCTCTGCGCGGCCTGCACCGCGGAGCTCGCCGAGGCCTGACGCCGGTCCGGCCGGGAGCCCGTCCGCGGGCGCCCCTCGATCCTGGTCCGGCTCAGGCCGGGAGGAACACCCCGATCGACCGGTCCTTCACCACGGAGCCGGCGGGCAGCACCCGCCCGCTCATCGCGAGGTAGACGCCCGGCGGCAGCAGCTGCACGGCGGCCACCGCGGTGCCGAGGTTGAACGCGGCGTCGCTGTCAAGCATCCGTGCGGGCTGCATCGCGCCGGTGAGGACGACCACCCGATCGCGGACGACGCCGAGGGCCTCGGCCGTCGCGGTCATCGTGTCGGTGCCGTGGGTGAGGACGATCCGGTCCTCCTCGGCGGCGAGCACCCGCTCGCGGATGAGGGCCCGATCGGCGTCGTCGAGCTCGAGGCTGTCCTTGGCGAGGACCTCCTCGACGCGGAACTCGAGCGTGGTGAGCACCGGGGAGAGCAGGCGCGGCACCATCGGGGCGCCGATCTCGAGCTCGCCGGCGAGCGAGTACTCCTTGTCGACGGTGCCACCGGTGGTGAGGACGAGGATGCGGTCAGTCACGCGATCAGACTAGGCGCCGCCTCCGACACCGGCACGTTCGTGCGCAGTGGCCGCGCCACGGCGGCGCCGGCGGCCCGCATCGGGAACGATGGAGCGCATGACATCCTCCTCCCCCTCCCTCCTCCGCACCGGCGCCAAGGTGCTCCTCGGCTCCGCCCTCCTCTTCGCGGGGGTGAGCCACCTCACCCGCAAGCGGGAGGAGTTCCAGGCGCAGGTCCCCGAGTGGGTGCCGCTGGACAAGGACGCGGTCGTGCTCGCCTCGGGCGTGGTCGAGATAGGGCTCGGCGCCTCGCTGGTGCTCGCGCGCCGCCGGGCGCCGCTGGTCGGAGCCGCGGCCGCCGCCTTCTTCACCGCGATCTTCCCGGGCAACGTCTCGCAGTGGGTGACGCGGACGAGCGCCTTCGGCCTCGACACCGACCGCAAGCGCGCCGTGCGCCTCGCGTTCCAGCCGCTGCTGGTGGCGTGGGCGCTCTGGTCGACCCGTCGTCCGCGGGGCTGATCCCTCTCATCGGATCCCGCTCGCCGGGCGGCACGACGCCGGCCGTGAGCGCGTGCCGCCCGCCGCCCGCCGCAGAGGATCCCCCTCAGCCGTCGCCGTGCTGCGCCTCGGCCAGCAGCGGCGCGAGCAGCTCCTCGATCCGGCGGCGCGCCCCCTCGGCGTCGCCCGCGGCGATCGCCTCGACCAGCTCGGCGTGCTGGCGGGCGTGCACGTCCTCCTCGCCGACGACGTCCTCCTCCAGCACCGACTCGAACATGCCGGTGAGGCCGTCGTAGAGCTCGACGAACAGGTCGTTGTGAGTCGCGACGACGACGGCCCGGTGCAGCGCGGTGTCGGCGGCGATCCGCTCGGCGAGCTCCGGCGCCTCCCACGAGCGGGCCCGGCGGGCCAGCAGGGAGCGGAGGGCGGCGACGTCCTCCCCGGTGCGGCGCTCGGCCGCCAGCGCGGCCGTCGCCCCGTCGATCGCGAACCGCAGCTCGAGGCCCTCCCGGCGGGCGGCGCTCGGGATGCGGCGGCGCAGCGACTCGGCGAGCTGCGAGCGCGCGGTGACGAACGTGCCGCGCCCCTGCTCCCGCCGCACGAGGCCCGCCTGCACGAGGGCCTGGACGGCCTCGCGGACGGAGTTGCGTCCGGCGCCGGTCCAGCGGGCGAGCTCGGCCTCCACCGGGATCCGCTCGCCGACGGCCCAGCGGCCCGAGCGGATCTCCTCGTGGAACAGCGCCGTGACGTGGTCGATCACGCTCTCGCGCTGGAACGGCGCCGCGGGGCTAGACTCGCCAGGATTCATCCCATCATCCTATCTCTCGGGGACTCCATGACCGCAGCACCGACGCTCCGCGCCACCGCCCTCCTGGCCCTCGCCGCCATCGCGATCACCGCGCTGAACCTCCGCACCGCCGTCACCGGCTTCAGCCCGCTGCTCGACACGATCGGCGCCGATCTCGGCTTCGGGCCCTCGCTCTACGGGGCGCTGGGGACGATCGTCACCGCCTCCTTCGCCGTCTTCGGCTTCGTCGCCGCGGCCGTCTCGCGCCGGATCGGCCTGGAGCGCACGCTCGCGATCGCGACGCTGGTGACCACACTGGGCATCGCCCTCCGCGCGCTCAGCCCGAGCCCGGTCGCTCTGGTGCTCTCGACCGTCGTCGCCTTCGCGGGCGTGGGCACCACGAACGTGCTCATCGTGCCGATCGTGAAGCGGTACTTCGCCGAGCGGATCAAGACGGTCAGCTCGCTCTACCTGGCGCTGCTGCAGGTGGGCCAGTTCGTCGCTCCGCTGGTCGCGGTGCCGCTGGCCTCGACGGCGGGGTGGCGCTGGGCGATCGGGATCTGGGCCGTGATGACGGCCGCGGCGTGCCTGCTCTGGGCGGCGCTCGCGGCCCGCGGAGGAGGCGGGGCGGCTCCGGCCGCCGCCGGCGGCCGCGTGGACGGGGCCTGGCGCACGCCGCTGCTCTGGGCGATGGTGCTGATGCTCGGGATGACCGGTCTGCACACCTACGGGATCATCACCTGGCTGCCGACGATCCTCGTCGACGCGGGCGCGGATCCGGCGCAGGGCGGGGCGCTGCTGGCGCTGTTCTCGGTGTTCGGCCTCGCCGCCGCCTTCGTGGTGCCGCCGCTGACGCTGGGGATGCGCAACCCGGTCGTGGTCGTGGTGGTGTGCTGCGCGCTGCTCGCGGTCGGCTACGCCGGCCTCGTCGTCGCTCCGCTGGAGGGAGCCGTGGCGTGGGTGGTCTGCCTCGGGCTCGGCGTCAGCACGTTCCCGATGACGCTGACGCTCGTGAACGCGCGGACGCGGACGACCACCGGCTCCTCGACCCTCTCCGGCGCCACGCAGGGGCTCGGCTACGGGCTCGCCTGCCTCGGTCCGCTGCTGATCGGCGTGCTCTACGAGGCGCAGGGGGACTGGGGCGGCGCGTACGCGCTGCTGTTCGCCGGAGTGGCGGTGCTGCTGGTCAGCGGGATCGTCGCGTGCCGTCCGCGGTTCCTCGAGGACGAGGCGGCGCTCCGCCGGGCCTGAGCGGCGGCGCTCAGCGCGACGCGGCCGGAGCGAGCGCGGAGACGATCCGCCCCAGCCCGAAGCGCCAGGCGCTCTCCACATCGCCGCCGAGGGTGAAGGCGCCGGTGATCTCCATCCCGATGAACCCCGTCGCCCAGGCGGTCAGCGTGCGCGCCGCCTCGAGGGCGTCCTCCTCGCCCGCCAGCTGCGCGGCGAGGTCCAGGAGGCGGGCGCTCGCCGCGTCGCGGTACTCCTGGGCGGCGACGGGCATGCCGGGAGCGGGGGCCGTCACGAGGAGGAACGCGGCCGGCCGCTCGTGGCCGAAGGCGCGGAGGCGGTCGGCGAGCGCGGCGGCGTCCGGGGCGTCGGCGAGGCGGTCGGCGAGCACGGTCAGGGCGTCCGCGGCGACGAGGCGGATCAGCGTCTCGCGTCCCTCGACGCGCTTGTAGAGGGAGGGGGCGCGGACTCCGACGCTCTGCGCGACGGCCTGCATCGTGACCCCGGCGAGCCCGTCGCGCTCGAGGAGCTCGCCGGCGGCGCGCACGATCGCCTCGAGGGAGGTGCGGTCGGGAGTGGGCATGGGCCGAGTATAGCTATTGACAGTAGCCATGATGGCTAACTAGCGTAGCCATCATGGAACTCGGACCCCACCTGCGCCGCATCGGCACCGACATCGTCGCCGTCCACCTCGTCCACACCGACGAGGGCGTCACGCTCATCGACGCCGGCCTGCCCGGTCTCTGGCCGGAGCTCCTGGCCGAGCTGCGCGCGATGGGCCGCACCCTCGACGACGTGCGCGGCGTCGTGCTGACCCACGGCGACTCCGACCACGTGGGCTTCGCCGAGCGCCTGCGCCGCGATCACGGCGTGCCGGTCCACGTGCACGCCGCCGACGCCGAGCGGGCGAAGGGCGGGGCGAAGCCGAGGACCGCGACACCGCGGCTGCGCGTCCTGCCGCTCCTCGGCTTCGCGGCCTACGCGCTGCGGAAGGGCATCGCGACGGTCCCGCCGCTCACCGAGGTCGTCGAGGTGCACGACGGGCAGACGCTCGACCTGCCGGGCGCTCCCCGCGTGATCGCGCTCCCGGGCCACTCCCCGGGGAGCATCGCCGTGCACGTGCCGCTGGCCGACGCGGTCTTCGTCGGCGACGGGCTGACCACCCGCCACGTGCTCACCGGTCGCACGGGTCCGCAGCCCGCGCCCTTCACCGACGAGCCGGAGCAGGCGCTCGCGTCGCTCCGGGCGCTCCTGCCCACCGGGGCGCGCTGGGTGCTCCCGGGCCACGGAGCGCCGTGGAGCGGCGGGATCGAGGCGGCGGTCCGGCTGGTCGAGAGCGCCTGAGGCCCGGAGCCGCTCAGGAGGCAGGGACGAGCTTCCAGCGGTCGGCGAGGATCTCGAGGCCCTTGTCGAAGGTCGCCGACCACGCCGTGACGTCGTGGGCGCTGTCCGGCACCTCGAGGTAGGTGGCGCTCATGCCGGCGGCGACGGCCGCGGCGTAGACGGTCTTCGCTCCGGGGAGGAACGAGGTGTCCTCGGCGCCGACTCCGAAGATCGCGACGGTGCCGGTGTAGGGGGCGTTCGCCGCGAGGACGTTCACCGGCTTCGCGGCCTCGTAGGCGGCCTGGTCGCCGCCGAACCCCTGCGCGACCGTCGCCGCCTCGCTGCCGAGGGTCGGCGCGAGCTCGCCCGAGGCGTCGACGATGTTGCCGAAGAGCGACCGGTGGCCGGCGCCGAGCTGGATCGAGCAGGTCCCGCCCTGCGAGAGGCCGCCGATCGCCCAGTGCTGCGCGTCGCCGAGCACCGGCAGGTTGGCGCGGATCCAGTTCGGGACGTCGACGGTGAGGTAGGTGGCCGACTTCCCGAGCGGCGAGTCGACGCACATCGGGTTCCTGTCCGGATCGCCCAGCTGGTCGGGCGACACGACGATCGGCGCGAGGCCGGCGTGCGCGGCGGCGTAGGCGTCGAGGGTCTGCTGGAACTTCTCGGTCGAGAGCGGATCGGAGGGCGACCCCGGCTGCCCCGAGAGCATGATCATCACCGGCAGCAGCGGCGGGGTCGCGGTGAGGGCCGCGGGCGGGAGGTAGACCACGGCGTCGCGGGCCGGGAAGCCCGACGCGGTGGCGGGGATGGCGACCGTCGAGACCGAGCCGACGGCGGGCATCCCGGCCGGGGCCGTCCAGGTCGCGAGGTCCGAGTGCGGTCCGTCCGCGGCGGCGACCGGCACGGAGGAGTCGGAGTACGCGCTGATCCCGAGCGCGCTGCGCACCGTGGGGTACTGGCCGAAGTCGATGTTGACGGTCATCGCGGCCGCCGCGACGACGAGCACTCCGGCCGCGAGCGACGCGAGCACCCCGCGCGCGCGCCGGCGGGCGATCGCGTGTCCGAGGACGACCAGGGCGACGCCCAGCCCGCCGATCCCCAGGCCGATCGCGACCCGGGTGACCGGCGTGAAGTCGACGCCGAACGGGCCGTCGGGCCCGTCGACGAGGGCGGCCAGGGCGGCGCCGCCGATCAGGCCCAGGAGGAGGACCGCGACGGCGATCCCGCCGCGCCGGGAGCGCCCGCGGCGGGGAGCGCGGACGTGGGCGGCGAGCAGGAGGAGGAGCGCTCCGATCGCGAGCACGTAGACGGCGACGACGAGGGGGCCGGAGACGAGGCTCAGGTCGAGGAGAGAGGTCATGCGTCGATCCGGTCGGAGGGTGCTCGGGCGGGCGTCAGTCTGGCGGCGGTCTCTGGAGGAGAGCCGGGAGCTGTCGGGAGCGATTCTCCTCCCCGGGCGCGGATCCACCGAGCTCTCCACCGATCGGGCGCAACCCCGCGCGCCGCGCCGCCGCTCCCGCCTAGCGTGGGACTCCCGACGCACACCGCGCCCTCACGAAGGAGCCCGCACCATGACGCAGCACCCCCGCCTCGAGACCTCCTCCCGCGAGGCCCGCGCATGAGCCGCGGAGTCGCCGTCGTCACGGGCGGCACGGCCGGGCTCGGACGCGCCACGGTCCGCGAGCTCGCCTCCCGCGGCTGGGACGTCGCCGTGCTGGCGCGCGGCGAGGACGGACTGGCGGCCACGGTGGCCGAGATCGAGCAGAAGGGCCGGCGCGGGCTGGGCATCCCGACCGACGTGGCCGACCGCGAGGCCGTCGAGTCGGCGGCCGACCGGGTCGAGGCCGAGCTCGGCCCGATCGAGCTGTGGGTCAACGACGCGATGGTCGGCGTCTTCGGCGAGTTCCTCTCGACCGAGCCCGCCGACTTCGAGCGCGCCGTGGGCGTCAACTTCTTCGGCTTCGTCAACGGCACCCGCGCAGCCCTCTCCCGGATGACCCCGCGCGACCGCGGGCACGTCATCCAGGTCGGCTCCGCCCTCGCGCACCGGGGCATCCCGCTGCAGGCCGCGTACTGCGCCTCCAAGTTCGGCGCCCGAGGCTTCACCGAGGCCGTCACCGCGGAGCTGCTGCACGCGAAGAGCCGCGTGCGCCTGTCCGAGGTCGACATGCCGGCGCTCAACACCATCCAGTTCAACTGGGTGAAGTCGCAGCTGCCGCACCACCCGCAGCCCGTGCCGCCGATCTACGAGCCCGAGGTGGGCGCGATCGCGATCGCCGACGTGGCCGACAAGCCGCGCCGCCGCACCTGGGTCGGCGAGCCGACCGCGGGCACCATCCTCGGCGACCGCTTCGCCGGGCGCTTCATGGACTGGTACCTCGCCCGCAGCGCCTTCGACGGTCAGCAGGCCCCCGACAAGACGGAGCCGATGCTGCCGAACAACGTCTACGAGCCGGTCCCCGGCGATCACGGCGCCCGCGGCCTCTTCAGCGACCGCGCGCACACCATGACGCCCCAGATCTGGATGATCCGCCACCGCGCCCTGAGCTACGCGGGGGCCGCCGCGGCCCTCGCCGCCGGCGCCGCGGGCGTCGTCTCGGCCCTGCGGAGGAAGTGACCGTGGTCGACGCCGTCGTCATCGGGGCGGGGCCCAACGGCCTCGCCGCCGCGGTCACGCTCGCGCGGGCCGGGCTCTCGGTCACCGTGCTCGAGCGCAACGAGACGATCGGCGGCGGCGCGCGCACGGCGGAGCTGACGCTGCCCGGCTTCCACCACGACGTCTGCTCGGCGGTGCACCCGATGGCGCTCGCGTCCGGCTTCTTCCGCGCCTTCGGGCTCGACCGGCGCATCGAGCTGGTCGTCCCCGAGATCTCGTACGCGCATCCTCTCGACGGCGGCCGCGCGGGCATCGCCTACCGCGACCTCGACCGCACGGTCGAGGCGCTGGGGCGCGACGGAGCGGCGTGGCGCGCCCTGATGGGACCTCTCTCCGAGCGGGCCGACCGCGTCGCGGGCTTCACCAACGACGCGCTGCTGCGGATCCCGACGGACCCGAGCGTGCTGATCCGCTTCGGACTGCGGGTGCTCGAGCAGGGCACCCCGGTGTGGAATCTGCGCTTCCGCGAGGACGTCGCCCCGGCGATGTTCTCCGGGGTCGCCGCGCACTCGATCCGCCCGATGCCGAGCCCGTCGACGGCCGCGGCCGCCCTGGCGCTCGGCGCCTACGCCCACGCGCGCGGCTGGCCGGTGCCGATCGGAGGCAGCCAGTCGATCGTCGACGCGCTCGCCGACGACCTCCGGGCGCACGGCGGCACCATCGAGACCGGCGTCGAGGTGACCTCGCTCTCCGAGCTGCCCCCGGCCCGCGCCGTGCTCGTCGACGGCACGCCGACGGCGCTGCTCGCGATGGCGGGGGACCGGCTGCCCCCGGCGTACGCCGCGGCCCTCCAGCGCTTCCGCTACGGCAACGGCGTGGCCAAGGTCGACTTCGCCCTCGACGGGCCGGTGCCGTGGACGAACCCGGAGCTCGCCGGCGCAGGCACGTTGCACGTGGGAGGCAGCCGCGCCGAGATCGCGGCCGCCGAGCGCGACGTGAAGCGCGGCCGGCACAGCCGCAGCCCCTACGTGCTGGTGGCGCAGCCCTCGATCGCCGATCCGACCCGGGCGCCCGAGGGCAAGCACGTCCTCTGGGCGTACACGCACGTCCCCCGGTACTCGCCCGCCGACCAGCAGGAGGCGATCACCGCCCAGATCGAGCGCTTCGCCCCCGGGTTCCGCGACCGCGTGATCGGCGCCTCCTCGATGACCGCCCGCGACATGCAGGCCTACAACCCGAACTACCTGGGCGGGGACATCGCTGCCGGAGCCGCGAGCGTCGCGCAGCTGCTCTCGCGCCCGGTCCCCACGACCGACCCGTGGCGGACGCCCGCGAAGGGGCTCTACCTCTGCTCCTCGTCCACCCCGCCCGGGCCGGGCGTGCACGGCATGGCCGGCTGGCACGCCGCCCGCAGCGCGCTGCGGCACGAGTTCGGGGTGCGCGAGTCGCCCGACCTGTCGCCGGAGGCGCACCCGGCCTGAGCCGCCGCCGTTGCGCTGCGCCCGTCGCCGGCCCCGGCCTGCCAGGCTGAGGGACGGCGCCGCCACGCGCCCCACCACCACTCGAAGGAGCCCGCGATGTCCCGCACCACCCGCGTCGTCCACTGCCCGCCCGAGTCCGTCTTCGCGGTGCTCGCCTCCGGCTGGCTGTTCCCGAGCTGGGTCGTCGGCGCGTCGCGGATGCGGAAGGTCGACGCCGACTTCCCGCACGTGGGCTCGCAGCTGCACCACTCCTTCGGCCTCTGGCCGCTCGTGATCGACGACCGCACCACGGTCCTCGAGTGGGACCCGCCGCGCCGGATGGTCATCCAGGCCGCCGGCTGGCCGCTCGGCGAGGCCCGGGTGCGCGTCGAGGTCGAGCCGCACGCGCGCGGCGCGAAGGTGCGGATGCACGAGGCGCCCGTGAAGGGCCCGGGCACGCTCGTCCCGAAGCCGCTGATGCACTCGTTCCTCTGGATCCGCAACCGCGAGGCCGTGCGCCGGCTCGCCCACATGGCCGAGGCGGGAGCCGCGGGCCGCACGCTCGCGCCCGCCTCGCTCCCCTCGCCCGCCGACCGCGCCGGGATCGACCGGCCGAAGCACGTCTGGGCGCGCCTGACCGGAGCGATCGGGTCGATCGCGGTCGGGACGCTCGTGGTCCGCGGCGTCCTCGCGGCCGTGCGGCGCGCCCGGAGCTGACGGGCCCGGACCCGACGGCGCCCGGACCCGACGGCGCCCGGACCCGACGGTGCCCGGAGTCGGCGGCGCCCCGGCAGGACGCCGCCCGGGTCAGACGATCCGCTCGACCAGCCGCACGTGCTGCACCGCGACGCGCTTCGGCTCGCCCGCGAAGGCGGCGTCGCGCTCTGGCGAGGCCAGGTACGCCCGCTCGACCTCGGCGAACGCGTCGGCGTCGCCGGCCGTGCTGACCGCCCAGACGAACTCGTTCACCTCGCGGTCGGCGTAGGCGAACTCGATCCGGAAGCCGTGGGCCTCGCGCGCCGGCACGATCCGCTCGGGGAACCAGGCGAGGAAGTCGTCCATCACCCCGTCCATCAGCTCGTAGCGTCGGAGTTGGATCGTCCTGGTCTCGGCTGCAGCGCTCATGCTGCGACGGTACCCGCCCGGCGGCCGCGCCGTCGCCGCGCTACGCTCGCCGCCGACAGCCCCACGCCGAGGAGGACAGCACGGACCCCCGCCACCGCTCCCTCGCGCTGCTCGTCGCCGGCTGCTTCTTCATGGAGAACCTCGACGCCACGATCGTGACGACCGCCGCGCCCGCGATCGCCGCCGACCTGGGCGTCGACTCCGCCGCGGTCTCGATCACCGTCACCGCGTTCCTCCTCACCGTCGCCGTCCTCATTCCGGCCTCGGGCTGGCTCAGCGAGCGCTTCGGCGTGCGCCGCGTCTTCACCACCGCGATCGCCGTCTTCACCCTCGCCTCCCTGCTCTGCGCGCTCAGCCCCACGCTGCCGCTTCTGGTCGGCGCCCGGGTCCTGCAGGGCGTCGGCGGCGCGCTGATGGTGCCGGTCGGCCGGCTCGCGGTGCTGCGGGCGACTCCGCGGGAGGGGATCATCCACGCCATCGCGATCCTGGTCTGGCCGGGACTGGTCGCCCCCGTGATCGCGCCGTTCCTCGGCGGGCTGCTCACCACCGTCGCCTCCTGGCACTGGATCTTCCTGATCAACCTGCCCCTCGGGGTCGTCGCGTTCGCGATCGCGCGCCGGATCGTCCCCGCCACCTCCGAGAGCGCGCCGACCCCGCTCGACGTCACGGGGCTGGTGCTCGTCGCGGTCGGGCTCGGCGCGCTGGTCGGAGCGGCGGGGCTCCTCACCGGCTCCGAGCTGGACGGGCGGGCGGTGGCGCCGCTGCTCGTCGGCGCGGTCGTGACGGCGCTCGCCGTGCGGCACCTGCGCCGCGCCGAGCATCCGCTCGTGCGGCTCGACGCCTTCCGCTTCCGCACCTTCCGGGTCGCCAACGCGAGCGGATCGCTCTACCGGGCGACCGTGAACGCGGTGCCGTTCCTGCTCCCGCTGCTGTTCCAGGACGCGTTCGGCTGGAGCCCGGTGCAGGCCGGCTCCGTGGTGCTGGCGCTCTTCGCCGGCAACCTGGCGATCAAGCCGGCTACGACTCCGCTGCTGCGGCGCCTCGGCTTCCGCGGGGTGCTGGTCGCGGCGAGCGCGGTCGGGGCGGCGTGCATGGCGGCGATGGCGTTCCTCGAGTCGGCGACTCCGGTGGCGCTCGTGGTGGCGCTGCTGGTGCTGAGCGGAGTGGCCCGCTCGGCGGGCTTCACGGCGTACAACACCGTCACGTTCGCCGAGGTCCCGCAGGAGGGGATGTCGGGCGCGAACACCCTCAACGCCACCACGCAGCAGATCGCGGCCGGACTCGGAGTCGCGGCGGGCGCGGTGGCGCTCGCCGTCGGCACCGCGATCGGGCCCGGCCTCGTCCCCTACCGCGTCGCCTTCCTCGCCCTCGCGGTGCTGACCCTCGTGCCGCTCGCCGCCGCCGCCCGGCTCCCGCGCGACTCCGGGAGCGCCCTCACCGCCTGACCCGCGCGCGCGTCAGGCGAGGCCGAGCGCGATCCCGTCGAGGATGTCGTGCGCGGTCGAGCGGACCCGGTCGACGCCCGGCGACGCCTCGTGGACCGCGCGGAGGACCTCTCCCCAGACCAGCGCGCCGGCCGCCAGCACGTCCTCGCGCCCCGGGCGCACCCAGGGGAGGGCCGCCGTCCCCTCCGGAGACAGCGCGGCGAGCTCGTCGCAGGCGGCGAGGACGTCGGAGAGGGGGAGGGACGTCTCGAGCGCAGCGCGGTCGGTGCTGCGGAGGACGTGCGCGGTGATCGTGAGCACGGTCGCGGCGACGCCGACGACGCTCCGGGCCTGCGAGAGGTCGACGGAGGAGGCGGCCAGCGCGGCGCCCACGTCCGCCCGCATCGCCGCGCGCTCGCCCTCCGTCGGTTCGGCGGCCCGGCGGTGGCGCTCGGTCAGGCGGACGCTGCCGACGTCCATCGAGTGCGCCTGCTCCGGCTCCGCTCCGCCGAGCACGAGCTCGGTCGAGCCGCCGCCGAGGTCGACGACCAGCACGGGCCGGGCGGAGTCGACGGCCGAGACTGCGCCGCGGAAGGAGAGCCGCGCCTCCTCCTCGCCGGAGATCGTCTCCGGGGTGACGCCGAGGATCCGCTCGACGGCGGCGAGGAAGTCCTCGCGGTCGGCCGCGTCGCGGGTGGCCGAGGTGGCGACGAAGCGGAGGTGCTCGGCGCCGGCCTCCTGCGCGGCGGCCGCGTACTCGCGGGTGACGGCGAGGGTCCGCTCGAGCGCGGCCGGGTCGAAGCGGCCGGTGCGGTCGACCCCGCGGCCCAGCCGCACGAGCTCGGTGCGGCGCTGGACGTCCCGGAGGCGGCCGCCCTCCACGTCGGCGATCAGCAGGCGGAGGGAGTTGGTGCCGCAGTCGAGCGCCGCGACGCGCGTGGGGGAGGACATCCGCCCATTCTGCCCGCGCGGCCCGGGCCGGAGGCGGGCGATAGCCTGGGGGAGAGACGAAGGAGCCGCCCGTGCACGAACACCACGTCCGCGTCCACCGCAGCGACGAGGAGCTCCCGCGACACGGGCAGCTCGCCCACGCGCTCGCCGAGGTCGCCGCCGATCCGGTCGAGATCGACGACGAGGTCGCCGAGATGGTGGTCAACCGGGTCATCGACAACGCCGCCGTCGCCACCGCGTCGCTCCTGCGCCGCCCGGTCGTCGCCGCCCGCGCGCAGGCTCTCGCGCACCCCGCCTCCATCGGCGGCCAGGGCTCGGTCGTCCTCGGCGTCGACCCGGCCCGCCGGGTCTCGCCCGAGTGGGCGGCCTGGGCCAACGGAGTCGCCGTGCGCGAGCTCGACTACCACGACACGTTCCTGGCGGCCGAGTACTCGCACCCGGGCGACAACATCCCTCCGCTGATCGCCGTCGCCCAGCACGCGGGCATCGGCGGGGCGCAGCTCGTCCGCGGCATCGTCACCGGATACGAGGTCCAGGTCGACCTGGTGCGCGCAATCAGCCTGCACCGGCACAAGATCGACCACGTCGCGCACCTCGGCCCCTCGGCCGCCGCCGGGATCGGCACGCTGCTCGGCCTCGACGTCGCGACGATCGAGCAGGCCGTCGCGCAGGCCCTGCACACGACGACCGCCACGCGGCAGTCGCGCAAGGGCGAGATCTCGAGCTGGAAGGCGTACGCGCCGGCCTTCGCGGGGAAGATGGCGATCGAGGCGGTCGACCGGGCGATGCGCGGCGAGACCAGCCCGTCGCCGATCTACGAGGGCGAGGACGGCGTCATCGCCTGGATGCTCGACGGCGCCGACGCGAGCTACGACGTCCCGCTGCCCGACCGCGGCGAGGCCAAGCGCGCGATCCTCGACACGTACACGAAGGAGCACTCGGCCGAGTACCAGGCGCAGGCGCTGATCGACCTCGCCCGCCGCCTGCACCGCACGCACCCCGAGGCCGCCGATCCCGAGCGCGTCGAGCGGATCGTCCTGCACACCTCGCACCACACGCACTTCGTGATCGGCTCGGGCGCGAACGACCCGCAGAAGTACGACCCGGCCGCGTCCCGCGAGACGCTGGACCACTCCGTGCCGTACATCTTCACGGTGGCGCTGCAGGACGGCGCCTGGCACCACGTGCACAGCTACGCCCCCGAGCGGGCCGCCCGCGCCGACACCATCGCGCTCTGGCACCGGGTCACGACGCAGGAGGACGCGGAGTGGACGCGCCGCTACCACTCCACCGATCCGGGCGAGAAGGCGTTCGGCGCCCGCGTCGAGATCCTGATGACGGACGGCACGACGATCGTCGACGAGATCGCGGTGGCGGACGCGCACCCGCTGGGCGCGCACCCGTTCAGCCGCGAGCAGTACGTGTCGAAGTTCCGCACGCTCGCCGCCGACGTGCTCGAGAAGTCCGAGATCGAGCGCTTCCTCGACCTCGCGCAGCGCCTGCCCGAGCTGACCCCGGAGGAGGTCGGCCGCCTCAGCGTGATCGCCGCTCCCGGCGTCCTCGCCTCGATCGAACCCCCGCGCGGCCTGTTCTGATCCCGCCGCGGGAGGGTCGTCCGCACGCACGGTGACGCGCGCACGGACGGCCTCCCGCGGCGGGGAGCGCCGTCGTCAGGCGGTCTGCTCGGCGACCCAGTCCTGGATCTCGGCGATGAAGCGCCGGCGCGAGAAGACCCGGCTCCGGGCCCGGAAGGCGTCGACGTCGAGCGCGCGCGCACGGCGCAGCAGGTCGCTCCAGTCGGGATCGCCCTCGAGGTCCGCGATGACGCCCCCGCCGGCGAGGGACACGCTCTCGCGCACTCCGCCGATGTCGGTCCCGATGACCGGCGTCCCGCAGGCCATCGCCTCGACGGGCATGATCCCGAAGTCCTCGACCGCGGGGAAGACGTACACGAGCGCCTGCGCGTAGAGCGCGCGGATCAGCTGGTCGGAGGGCGAGATGACGAAGGTCACGTCGGCCCGGATCTCCTCGGCGTAGGCGCGGAGCCGCGCCTCCCAGGGGCCGTGCCCGGCGATGACGACCGGCAGCCCGGTGCGGGCTCCGGCGTCCATGACCTTCTCGAGGCGCTTGTAGGGGACGAACCGCGAGGCGCCCAGGATGAACGGCCGGGCGAGCGAGTCGAGGAGGCGCAGCTCGTCGTCGTCGAGCGGGGAGCGCCAGTCGGTGATCGTCGAGAGCAGCTCGGTGTTCACCGGCGGGTAGATGACCCTCGACGGCTGGTGCCACGCGTCGCGCACCCGCTGCCCGGTGAAGAGGCTGTTCACCGCGATGGAGGAGGCCTCGGCGGCGCGGAGGCGGTCGATCGGCTTGAGGAGCAGGCTCGCGGTGCGGGCGGCGAGGCTGCTGCCGCGGCCGTCGCGGTCGGGCTCCCAGATGTAGCGGGCCGGGGTGTGCGCGTAGACGAGCTTGCGGGTCGGTCCGCTGGTGCGGACGTGGTGGGCGAAGAGGTGCGAGCTGACCAGCACCCACTCGCGGGAGGCGCCGACCGGGAGCCTCCACGTGGGCAGCATCGCCGGCAGAGCGAGGACCTTGTGGCGGCGCAGCGGCGTGCGCGCCAGCCAGGACTCCGAGACGGGCCTGCCGACGACCTCGGCGCAGTCGCTCCAGAGGACGCGGACGTCGGCGTCGGCGAAGGCCTCGGTCATCGCCTCGAGCACGCGCTCGGCGCCTCCGCGGCGCTCGACCCACTCGTGCACGATCAGGCCGGGACCGACCGGGGGGACGGATCGGGAACGGGTGGTCGCGTCGATGACGGCAGTGATGATGGGCCCCTTCCCCCGGGCGTGCGGTGAGGATCGGGCGGCCATCCGGAGACGGGAGCGGCTCCGAATGCTTATCCGTCGTCGGTGACCGATCAGCAGTGCAGTAGAAGCTAAGCGGCTCGTGGAGAAGGAATCGAAAGGCGAGTACGAGTCGTCGCAGAACGACGGGGAAAGAAGAGTCCGATGATCCGGATAAGCCGCGAGTGGAATGGCGAGGATCGTCTGGAGTTCGTCGCGGAGGTGCTATTCCCTCGGAGATCACAACGATGGAGAAGAGTCGCGGAGAAGAAGAAGTCACTCTTTCAGTGACGCCGTGCCGGAAGGATCAGGAGACGCCGATGCGCTGCAGGGTCTGCCACCGCCACTGGTCGCGGACGCCCTCGCGCACGGTGCGCACCGCCCGCCAGCCCAGCTCCCGCTCGGCGCGTGCCGGGTCGGCCCAGCTCGCGGCGAGGTCGCCCGGCCGGCGCCCCACGGCCCGCCACCGGACCGTCTCCCCGCTCGCCCGCTCGACCTCGTCGATCAGCTCGAGGACGCTCGTCGGCGAGCCCGTGCCGAGGTTGTAGACGCGGTGCCCGGGCCGCGCGCGCTCGAGCGCCGCGACGTGCCCGGCCGCGAGATCGCAGACGTGGATGTAGTCGCGCAGCCCCGTGCCGTCGGGGGTCGGGTAGTCGTCGCCGAGGACGTCGACGCACCGGGAGGGGTCGCCCGCGGCCCGCGTCAGCACGGGCAGGAGGCTCCCCGGCGCCGTGGCCGGATCCTCGCCGATCCGCCCCGACGGGTGCGCGCCGATGGGATTGAAGTAGCGGAGGCTGACCGCGCGCAGGAGGGGATCGGCACGCGCGGCGTCGCCGAGGATCTCCTCGATGACGCGCTTGGTCGCGCCGTAGGGGCTCGCCGCGCTGAGCCCGGCGGGGGAGTCCTCCCCGACCGGCATCGCGCCGCCCGGGCTGTAGACGGCCGCCGAGCTCGAGAACACGACGGTGCGGATCCCCGCCTCCGCTGCGACCGAGAACGCCGCGGTGGCGAGCCCGACGTTGACCGTCCAGTACTCGACGGGCCGCCGCACCGAGTCGCCGACCGACTTGAGCCCGGCGAGCAGGACCAGGGCGTCGACCGGGCCGTGGGCGGCGAGGAAGCGGGTCAGTGCGGCCGTGTCGCGCGCGTCGGCGATCAGGCGGGGGACCACCGAGCCGGTCAGCTCCTCCACCGTGTCGAGGGTCCGCTCGCTCGCGTGCGAGAGGTCGTCCACGACCAGCACCTCGTGGCCGCTCTCGAGGAGCGCGACGGCGGTGTGGCTCCCGATGTAGCCCGCTCCGCCCACCAGAAGGACTCGCATGCGGGGGAGCCTAGATCGGCTCCCGCACGGCGTTGGCGCCGCTGTCGGGCCCGCGGATCCGTCGATCCGCGCCGCCGTCACCCGTGCGCGGGACGCCCTCTGCCGCGGTCGTAGCCCGCGATCGCTGCGGACTCGACGGCGAGCGCGACCAGCTTCTCGCCGACCGGGCGGGGCACCACTCCGAGCGCGGCGTCCGCGACTCCCGCGACCAGTGCCGTCCGCCGCTCGCTCCCGTCGCGGGCCAGGAGGCGCACGGCTGCGTCCCACGCGCCGGCTGCGGGCACCGCCTCCCGCACCTGCTCGGGGTGCAGCCGCTCGAAGGTGCGGCGGGCCGCCCCCGAGAGGAACGCGCGCCGGCTGCGGACCGCCGCCGAGACGGAGGCGCCGTGGTGCAGGGCCTCGGCGCCGGGCTCGATCCGCACCGGCACTCCCAGGCGGTGCAGCCGGTAGCCCCAGTCGACGTCCTCCCAGCCGTACTCGCGGTAGTCGGTGCTGTAGCCGCCGACCCGGTCGTACGTCGCCCGCGTCACCGAGACGTTGCCGCCCCAGTAGCGCCAGGAGGCGTCGGAACCCGCCGCGTAGGCGCCGCGGCGGAAGCGCTCGCCGGCGGGCCGGCCGTAGGCGCGGGAGTAGGCGGTGCCCGGGTCGACGTCGGGGCAGAGGCCGACGACGCCGATGACCGCGTCCCGGTGGGCCGCGACGTGCGCGGCGGCCCAGCCCGGGCCGGGCTCGAGGTCGTCGTCGCAGCGGATCAGCACGTCGCCCCGCGCGGCGTCGAAGCCGGCGGTGAGCGCGGCGGAGCGCCCCCGGTTCTCGGGGAGCACGACGCGGCGCACGGGCACGGGGGAGGCGTCGAGGGCGGGCTCGCTGGCATCGACGACGCCGTCGAGGACCACGACCACGTCGAGGTCGCGGTGGGTCTGAGCCGCGAGGGCGGCGAGGAGGCGGGGCAGGCGGGCCGCCCCCGCGTAGCTGGGGACGACGACGCTCGCGACACTCATCGGGACTCCTCGCCGCGCGGGCTGCTCTCGACCAGGAGCAGCTCCTCCAGCCCGCTCAGCACGCGCGCCAGGTCGTCGGCGATGGCGCCGGGATCGGTGGTGTGGAGGCGGGCGAGCCGGTCGGCCAGGCCGGAGAAGTCCTGCGGCTCGTCGTCGAGCGCGCGCCAGGTCGCGGCCACGCTCTCGCGCAGCGCGTAGGGGCTGCCCATCGGGGAGACGTCCAGCGGGAGCACCAGGACGCGCCCGTTCAGATCGACGGAGGCCGTGTCCGGGCGGCGCCGCCAGAGAAGGAGCCGGGGGTCCTCTGCCATCTTCTCCGCGTCCTCTCCGCTGATCACCGCCAGTGCGAGTAGAAATCCGCCAGCGCCTCTTATCGCGACGCCTCTCTCGCTATGTTTGCCGCCGACGCGCCAAGGGGTGCACGTCGAGCGACAGCACCGGAGGGCCGCCAATGTCGGAGTCTAATCCGCTCGCATCCAGCGATATCAGCGATAAGAGCGAGAAGAAGAGCGCGAATTCCGCGGGCGTCTTCGCACGGCGGACGGTCGTGGCCGGAGCGGTCTGGTCGGTGCCCGCGGTGATGCTGGCGCAGTCCGCCTCCGCTGTCTCGATCAGCTGCTTCCCGGTGGGGACGGTCTTCCAGGCGGTCGCCCGCGGACGCCTCCTCAGCGGCTTCCTCGGCGGCGTGAACCTCGACACCGTCGCCGGTGTCGCGGGCGTGACGGCGATCGCTCCCGACCAGGGCAATCCGGCCGTCGTGACCGGCGGCGTCAACGCCACGGTGCTGAACGCGATCAACGTGAACGCGACCGGGCTGACTGGCACGCTCTCCTCCCTCCTCACGCTGGCGGCTCCCGCCACCGTCGGCACCCTCAACCAGTACGCGTCGGCGAACACGAACGGCACCGTCCGCGGCGCCTCCGGCGCGATCACGGACGCGGGCCAGCTGGCGCTCGACTCGACGGCGGGGAGCTTCCCCGACTTCGGGACGGTGAACCTCCGGGCGATCCTCGCGGCGTCCGGCGGCGCGGGAGTGGCCGCTCTGCTCACCAACGTGACGGACCTGACCCTGCGGATCGGCGCCCTGACCGGTCGCGCGTCCCTCCAGTCGGCCTGCGTGCCCGGGTCGGACAACCTGCAGCGCGACTACCAGGTCGGCCGCCTGGACCTGGTGCTGACCTCGCCCACCCTGAGCGCGATCACGAGCGCGCTCACCCTTCTGCTCACGAACGCCGTCAACCTGTCGGTGCCCGGGGTCCTCTCGGTGACGGTCGACGGAGCGGCGCTCCTGACGGGAAGCCTGCCGGGCGGCACGCAGCCGATCCAGGCGCAGCTGTCGGCGAGCCCCGCGACCATCACGGTCGATCTCTTCTCGCTGCTCGGCGGAGCGCCGGGCCAGGGGGCGACGTCGCCCTACGTCAACGGCCTCCCGCCGAACTCGACCCTCTTCGTCGACAACGCCCTGCAGGTGCCGGGCACGGCGGTGGGGAACTTCACCGCCGCGCTCCTCACCTCTCTGACGACCCGCATCGGGAACGTCATCAGCGTGAACGGGACGCCTCTCGTCAACGCCGGGGCCGCCGGAGCCGGAGTGCGCCTGCTGGTGAACACTCTGCTGACGGCGACTCTCCCGCCGCTGCTCACGACGCTGCAGAACGCGGTCCTCACCCCGGTCTTCACCGCCCTGCGGGACGTCATCCAGATCGACGTCAACGCGCAGAACCGCTCGACCAACCCGACCGGGCCCGCCGCCCTCGAGGCGCTCCCCGTCGGCCGCTACGACGTCGCGGCGCTCTACATCCGCGCGGTGGGGCTCGTGAACCTGCTCGACCTGTTCATCGCCCGCGGCTCCGTCGGGCCGAACGTCCGCACGGGCTAGCCGCGCTCGGCGCCGTCAGGCGCCGCGGACCACGAGGCCGTGCTCGACCATCGCGTCGAGCACGGCCTCGACGTGCGCCCGGGGGTCGCCCGCGGGCGGGGCGCCGTGCTCGGCGACGACGGCCCCGGTCAGCGCGTCGACCGTCGCGGGCGTCCCGAGAGCACGCCACAGCACCGGGCCGATCCCGGTGAGCGTCTCGACCCGCTCGTCGAGGAGGCAGCTGACCACTCCGTCGCGCTCGACCCACTCGACGCCGGCGGCGCGCGCGAGCAGACCCGGGCCGGGCGCCGCCGCATCGGCCTCGGGCGCGTCGGCGACGACCGGCGACGCCTCCCCGAGGCGCTCCAGGAGCGGCAGCACCGTCTCCGCCTCGCGGTAGTGGAGCACCCGGGCCCCGCCGACGGAGTCGAGCAGCCCCGCGAGGTGGTGCAGCGCCGCGGGCAGCCGTGCGAAGTGGCTCAGCTCGGGCAGCAGCACCGAGAGCGCCTCGTCGAAGGCGATCGGCTCGAGCCGGGGCTCTGCCGGGCCGGACGGGTCGCGGGCGATCAGGAGCAGGGCGGCCAGGCGCAGCGGAGCGTCCGGCAGCGGCTGCAGGCCCATCGCGGCGGGGGAGCGGTGCCGCTTCCAGTCGCCGCCGTCGAGGAGGGCGACGGGCTTCCGGAACGGCAGCACCCGCCCGTCGCGGCGGACGGCGAGCGTCTCGTCGGTCACGTACCCGTACCGCCGAGCGGCGAGGCTCACGAGGGTCGACTTCCCGGCACCGGGCCGGCCGACGAACGCGACGACGCGGCCGTCGGTCAGGGCGACCGCGGAGGCGTGCACGCTGAGCAGCCGGCCCTCGCAGGCGTCGGCCGCCGCGAGGGTGAGCGCGGCGCCGATGTGCTCGGCGAGGGCGTCCTCGGTCGGCTGCGCGATCACTCCCGGCTCCCCGACCGGCTCGGTCAGCGACACCCGGTACTCGGAGCCCGGGCGATCGGCGTCGTCGTCCACGTCGTTCCACGACTCCTCCACCTCCGTCACGAAGCGGTCGGGGACGGTGTCGTCGAAGGTGAAGAGCACGCCGAGCCCGAAGGGGGCGCGGATCAGCCGGCGGGTCATGTCAGGTCCTGTCCGTCCGTCGGAGGTGGTCCCACGCGAGCGGAGCCGTGCGGGCGCCGCGGCGCAGCCGCCGCCACCAGCCGGCCGCCACGTCGATCCGGCGCGGGCCGATGGCGGGGTCGGCGGCACGCAGGGCGTGGGGGGCGGGGAAGACGGCGCGGGCGAGGAGCAGCGGCCGCTGCCGCCAGCCGGCCGCGCGCACGGCCTGCACCCACCCCGCGGAGGCGTGGGGCGAGCTCGCGTTGATCCGCCACGCCCGCAGCTCGGCCGCGGGCACCTCCCCGGCGCGCGCGCGGATGCCGAGCGCGTCGAGGAAGGGCTGCGCGGTCTGGACGGCGCCGAGCTCCTCCGCCGCCGCCCGGAGCGGAGCGTGCAGCTCCGCGCGGGCGGCCACCGCCTCGACGAGCAGGTCGTAGTCGGAGGGCCGCGTGAGGCGCGGGTCGGTGATCTGCCAGGCGTCGCGGAGCGCGTGCAGCGCCAGCACGAGCGCCGAGTCGGCGACGCTCGCGGTCGCGACCGGACGGCCGGCCAGCTCCACGATCCGGTGCCGGCTCCACAGCGCCTCGAAGGCGTCGCGCGGCGGCACGAGGAATCCCGGCCACCGCCAGTGCACGTCGATGTCGACCGGCCACGCGGCGTGCCGGTAGGAGCGCGAGTGCTTGGCCGCGAGCGTCGGTCCGTCCGGCCAGGGCCGCTCGGTCCAGCCGTCGGCGGCCAGGAGGGCCAGGATCCGGGGCAGGTCGTCGGGGGCGACCAGCAGGTCGACGTCGCCGGAGGCGCGGGGCGGCCGGAGCCGGTCGGCGGCGGCGGTCGGTCCCTTGAGCACGAGTGCGCGCAGGCCCGCCGCGTCGGCCCGCCGGTGGACGAACGCCGACACCAGCGGCACGGCCTCGTCGGCCCAGAGAACGCCCACGAGCTCCATCCGGTCAGTATTCCAGCGCTCCTGCGGCCCGCGGAGCCCGGCCGGGGGCGGTGGAGCGGAGCGCTCGTCTCGGTGAGGATGGGCCCGCGGGCCGCGGGGGCGCCGCACGGAGGCGGGCGGGGCGGCGGATGATCCACGGGGGAGCGGGCGGCGCCGGGCGGCCTCCGGTGGCGCTCGCGACCAACAACGGCGACATCGGCGGCGGCGAGGTGATGCTGCTGAGCATCGCGGAGGCGCTCGAGGCGCTCGAGGTCCCGGTCGTGGTCGTCGGCCCCTCGGAGCCGCGTGCGCTCGTCGTCGCCGCCCTCGCCGCCGGCCACCGGGTCGTCGAGCTCGAGGCCACGGGCAGACCCGCCTGGATGCGCGCGCTGCGGCGCTGGGACGCCTCCTCCCGCGAGGGCGTGCTGTGGTGCAATGGGCTGGTGCCGGCCGTCGCGACCGCAGGGCGTCCGCGGCGGATCGTGCATCTGCACCAGCGCCCGTCCGGCCTGCAGCGGCTGCTCGCGCCCGTGGCTCGCCGCGGCGCGCTGGCGACCCTCGTCCCCTCCCGCTACCTGGCGGGGGTCGTCCCCGGGTCGACCGTGCTGCCGAACTGGAGCCGCCGCGTCGACCTGCCGGAGGCGCGGCCGCGGGAGGACGGGACGACCGTCCTCGGCTTCCTCGGGCGTCCCTCGCTCGCGAAGGGGGTGCGGGTCCTCACCGAGGCGCTGGCGCTGCTGGAGGCCGGGGAACCGGGCGCGTATCGCCTGGTGCTGGCGGGCGAGCCCCGGTTCGTGGCGGAGCGGGAGCGTCGCGAGGTGGAGGCGGCCCTCGCTCCGGTCGCCGCTCTGGTGGACCGGCCGGGGTGGATCGAGCCCGGCGACCTCTTCTCGCGGATCGACCTCCTGGTGGTGCCGTCGGTGCAGCCGGAGTCGTTCGGCCTGGTCGTGACGGAGGCGATGTCGGCCGGCGTCCCCGTGGTGGTGAGCGATAGCGGTGCGCTCCCCGAGGTCGTCGGCCCGTCGATCGACGCCACGTTCCGAGCCGGGGATCCGCGGGCTCTGGCCGAGCTGATCAGAGCCCGGAAGAAGAGAGGACTATCGGAGTCGCGGGAGAGGGATCGTGCCCGCTGGAACGATTCCTACTCCCCGTCCTCCGGGAAGTCGGCTATCGACGGACTTCTGGCGCGGATGGCCCTCTCCGATGATTCCTGATCCTCCCGCCAGGAGACCGATCCGCTTTCCGGGGAATGCCGCGGGGAGCCTCTCCTCCTCCCTCGGGAAAGGACGACGATGACCCGCGAACCGGAAGTCCTCAGAATGCTCGGACTGTTCCTCAAGCACTCGACACTGCGCCTGGCTCCGGGCGAGCCCTTCGCCCGCGGGAGGCTGCCGTACCGGGCCGACCTCCTCCGGGACGACTCGACGCGGCTCCTCGTCCCCGGTCACGCGTCTCGGCCCGCGCACGTGAAGCTCCGCGACGTCGTGGAGCACCGCACGGGGCTGAACGTGGACACGCAGCTGCGCGCGCTCCGGGCGGTCCGCTCGGCCGACGCGGTGCTCTGCGTGCTCGAGCCGGAGGCGGGCCTCCCCGCCCTGCTCCGGCGCGCGCGGCTCGGGCCGTACGGCCGCACGCCGCTCGTGGTCCTCTCCTGCTGGTGGGCGGAGGAGCTGCTCACCGGCTCGCCGGAGCGGCGCCGACAGGTGGTCCGGCTGCTCCAGGGCGTGGACCGGCTCGTCGTGCTCAGCGAGAACCAGCGCGAGGTCTTCGCCCGCCACGGCGTCGACGAGCGGCGGATCGCACCGGTGCTCTTCGGGGTCGACTCCGACTACTACCGGCCCGTTCCGCCGCGTCCGAAGCGGTTCGAGGTGCTCGCCGTCGGTGTCGACCGCGGGCGCGACTTCGACTCGCTGGTCGCCGCCGCCGAGCGCCTGCCGCACCGGCGGTTCGACATCGTGACCACTCCTGCGCGGCGGCCGTCCCGGGCGCTGCCGGCCAACGTCGTCCTGCACGACCCCGTCCCGGTCGATCGGCACCGCGACAACCTGCGCGACGCCGAGCTCGTCGTCGTCACCAGCCACGACCTCGCCTACCCGACGGGCCAGAGCGTCCTGCTGGAGGCCTCCGGCTGCGGGACCTGCACGGCGGTCACCGCGAGCGCCGCGATGACCGGCTACGTCCGCGACGGCGAGACGTCCTTCGCGCTGCCCCTGCACGACCCGGCGGGGATCGCGGCGGTGCTGGAGGCGGTGCTGAGCGACGACGGGAAGAGGGCCGAGGTCGCCAGCGCGGGCCGGGAGCGGGTGCTGGCCGAGCTGAACGCGCGGCACATGTGGGCGGGCGTCCGCGCGGTACTCCGCGACGCGGTCCGCGAGCGCGGCCGCGCCTGAGCGGCGGTCGGCCGGGGCCGCACCAGGCGAGCTCCGCCCCACCGGGAAGCGCCCGCCGACCGGGACCTGCGCGCCCCGGATCCGCGGATACGCGCCGGATCGGGTGGACGCGGGAGGCGCTACTCCGGCGGCAGAGCGCGGACGCGGGCGGACTGCTCCGCGAGCAGAGCGAGACCCGCGCCGACGACGACGAACGAGATCGGGGCGAAGAACACCTCGCCGAGCTGCGTCGCGCACAGCAGCACCAGGATGCTCGCCGCGCCGACCGCGTGCCCCGGGCGGCTCCCGGCCCCGGCGGCCGTGGTCGCGAAGCCGGCCACGAGCACGGTGCCGACGACGCCGACGAGCAGCACGACGCCGCCCTCGGCCATCAGCGCCAGGTAGGAGTTGTGGAAGAACCAGTCGATCCCGTCGACCCGCGCGGTCGCCTCGCCGAGCCCGGAGCCGGTCCACGGCGAGAGCGCCACCTTGTCGACCGAGGCGTCGAGGATGCGGGCGCGCAGGGCGTCGGAGCCGGCCCGCTCCACCCCGTAGCCGCCGGCCGTCGCCAGGTTCCGCTCGGCCCAGAGGAACAGCAGGACGAGGCCGCCGCCGAGGAGCGCGCGGAAGAGCAGGCGCAGGTACGGCGCCGCGACGAGCCACACGAGCGCGCAGGCGTAGGCCGCCATCGACGTGCGGGAGTCGGTGGCGACGACCGCGGCGGCCCCGAGCGCGAGCACGCCGACCCGCAGCCACAGCCGCGAGCTGAGCGCCGAGACCAGCAGCGCCGCCGCTCCGTAGACGAGACCGGCCACGTTCTTGTCCTGCAGGTAGCCGGTCAGGGCGCCCTGGTAGCTGTCCGGGGCGAGTCCCGCGACGAACAGCACGGCGTTCAGCGACAGCGCCGCGGCGAGTCCTTTGAGCCCCGAGACCACGTCGATCCGCCCGCTCGCGAGGAAGCCCGCGGCGAGCATGACGAGCGCGATGTTCGCCGCCCGGCGCAGGGCGTCGAGGCCGTCGAAGGACGAGCCGGCGAGGACGAAGGCGAGCAGGGCGAGGCACAGCCACGGGTACCAGGCGGCCCGTCCGAGACGGCGGGTGGGCCGCCGGAAGAGGCTGACGAGGACCAGGGCGGCCAGCGCCGTCTGGGCCAGCGGGACGCTCCCCGGGAGGAAGGGGGTGGGGAGCCGGTAGACCAGGAGGCCCATCAGGACGGCATCGAGTATCCGAGCGGAATGTGCTATCGGAAAGGCCTCGTGAACGAGCGGGGAACGCCTCTCGACGACGATCTCTCCCCCTGGCGCGGACATGTCGTCATCCTCGCAGAAAGGGCCTCCCGAGGGGTCGGGGACCGCCTAGGGAAAGGCGCTCCGCATTGCTAGCGTGACCGACACCTCAGCATCGTCGTGCGGCGCATGCGCGGCACGCAGAAAGGTGCGCAGTGACTGTCGTCGATCTCATCGCATTCATCCGGCGGAACTGGCGGACCCTCGTGGGCGCCGTGCTCGTCGGAGCTCTGGCGATGGCCGCCTTCTCGTTCCTCACTCCGAAGGTCTACGAGTCGAGCTCGGCCGGATTCGTGATCGCCGCGAGCGACGGCAGCTCGGCCGATGCGATCAGCGGGTCGCAGACCGCGGTGACCCGGGCGAACGCCTACCTGCCGCTGATCTCGAGCAGCGCCGTCTCCGAGCGGATCGAGGCCGACCCGGAGGCGAACCCCGGCGGAGAGGCCCTGAGCGGCCGCCTCACCGCGAGGGTCGCTCCGGGCAGCACCCTGATCGAGGTCACCGCCGCGGCCGGGACCGCGCAGAACGCCGCAGCCCTGGCCAACGGGGCGCTCGCGGCGCTGGCGGCCGTCATCACCGACATCGAGACGCAGTCCACCGCCGACCGCACACCGCAGATCACCGTCGTCCCGCTCGAGAACGCGGAGCCGCCCGCCGCCCCGACGAGCCCCGACTGGGTGCGGAACATCCTGCTCGGCGCCCTGGGCGGCCTGGTGCTCGGCTTCGGTCTCGCCTTCCTCCGCCGGGCCCTCGACATCCGCGTGCGGACCGTCGACGACCTCACCGAGCTCTTCGGCGTCGGCGTCCTCGGGCGCATCCCCAAGGCCGGACGCCCGGGCCGGACCGGCGGCCGCCGCGGCACCGACGCGCTCACCGCGGAGGCGTTCCGCTCGCTCCGGACGGGCCTGCGCTTCTCCAGCGTCGACGAGGAGACGCGCAGCGTCGTGATCACCAGCGCCAACCAGGCCGAGGGCAAGTCCACGATCGCCGCCGGACTGGCCCGCGTCACCGCGGAGTCCGGGCAGCGCACCCTCCTGGTCGACGCGGACCTCCGCCGGCCCTCCGTGGCGCGGATGCTGGACATCGACGGCGCCATCGGCCTCAGCGAGGTCCTCAGCCACCAGATCCCTGTGGACGACGCGATCCGCCCCACCGGCACCGCGGGCCTCTACGCCCTCCCGGCCGGGCACATCCCGCCGAACCCGTCCGAGATGCTCGGCTCCGAGGCGATGCGCGCCCTGGTCGCGCGCCTCTCGAAGGACTACTTCGTCATCATCGACGCGCCGCCCGTGCTGCCCGTCACCGACGCCTCCATCGTCGCGACCGTCGTCGACGGCGTCGTCTTCGTCGTCGCCTCGAACCAGACGCACCGGCCCGAGGTGGTCGCCGCCCGGCGGATCGTCCAGCAGGTCCGCGCCCGCGTGCTCGGCACCGTGCTCAACATGGTCACCGCCCGTGACGGCGACACCGGGTACTACTACTACGACCGCAAGAACGCGTACTACGCCGAGCCGCAGCCGGCGACGGGGCGCAAGCGCGCGGCGGCGGCACCGCGCCGGTCCGAGCTCGCCCCGGTGGAGTCGCGGGCCCTGCCTCCGCAGACGTCCCGCCGGGCGGCTCGATGAGCGGGCGCCTGCTCCTGCTCTGCCATGCGAACGTGGCCCGGTCGCCCTCGGCCGAGCTGATCGCGGCGCGCCTGCTCGGCGCCGGCTCCGACTGGCGGGTCGAGAGCGCGGGAACGCACGCGGAGGCCGGCCGCGGGCTCGACCCCGAGCTCAGCGATGCGCTGCGGGCCCGCGGACTCTCCACGGCCGGGCACCGCGCGCGCCAGGCCGACGGCCGGATGCTCGCCGGCACCGATCCCGTGCTGGTGTTCGAGGCGGGCCAGCGGGAGTGGGTCACCCGCCACTTCCCGGCCGCCGCGCGCCGCACGACCACGGTCCGCCGGGCGGCGCGGCTGGCGGGAGCCGCCCCCGGCGTCCCGCTCCTGCGGCTGCTCGCCGACGACACCGCCCCCTACGGCGCCGAGGACGACTTCGCCGACCCGTTCGGGCGCGGACCGGACGTCGCCGCGGCGGCCGTCGAGGACATCGACGCCCTGCTCCGGGTGATCCTCCCCGCTCTCGGTGCTCTGCCCGTCGGCGCGGAGCCCCCGGCCGCCACCGTCCGGAGCACCCGCCGCTCGCTCCGCCGGGACCGCGCCGCCGAGACGGTCGCGAGGTGACCGCCGAGGGGGTGAGCGTCGTGATCCCGCACTACGGCGACCCCGCGCCCGCGCTCGCCCTCGTCGAGCGGCTCCGCAGCCAGGAGTCGCCCCCCGCCCTCGAGATCGTCGTCGTCGACGACGCCTCCCCGGTCCCGTTCCCGGCCGGGATCGACGGAGTGGAGGTCGTGCGGCGCGAGCGGAACGGCGGCTTCGGCGCCGCGGTGAACACGGGCGCCGCCCGGGCGCGCCACCCGCTGCTCCTGGTGCTCAACAGCGACCTCGTCGTCGGACCCTCCTTCCTCCGCGACCTGCTCGAGGCGGGACGGCCGTGGCTGCCCGCGGTCGTCGCTCCGGACCTCGTCGACGCGGGCGGGGAGCGGCAGTGGGTCGGCCGGCGCTTCCCGCGGCTGCGCCACTACGTCGTGGAGTGGCTCACTCCGCTCGCGCGCTGGCGCCCGCGGCTGCACGCCGCCGTCGGCCACGACACCCGGTGCGCCCCGGGCACGACGGTGCCGGTGGACTGGGTGGTGGGCGCCGTGATGCTGCTGCCGGTGGCCGAGTTCCGCGCGGTCGGCGGGTTCGACGAGTCCTTCCACATGAACTGCGAGGAGGTCGACCTCCAGCGCCGGCTGCGCGAGCGCGGCGTGCCCTCGGTCTTCGCCGGCTCCGTCGTCGCCGAGCACACGGGAGGCGGCTCCTCCGACCCCGCGCGCCGGCTGATCTGGCTGGTCGCCTCGCGCCTGCGCTACGCCCGCAAGTGGGGCGGGCGCCCCGCCGCCCTCGCCGCGGCCCTGCGCGCCGCCTCCGCCGTGAACCTCGCCGCCAACGCGGTGCGTGCCGCCGCCGGCAGCGACGTGCGCCCGCTGGCCGTCCTCCGGCGCGAGCTCCGGCTCGTCGCCGCCGCCGAGGCGGCGTCCCGGTGAGCGGGCCCGTGCTCGTGGTGAGCCCGGTCTTCCACGGCTACTGGGAGGCGCTCGAATCGGCGCTGGCCCACCTGGGCGACGACGTGGTCGTCCACCGCTACGACGCCGCGACCGGGCTGGGCCACGTGCGCGACGCACTCGGCCACCGGCTCCCCGGGGGCCGGCTCCGGCGCTCGTCGATGCGCGCCGAGACCGACCGCGCGATCGCGGCGCTGCGGGCCGTCCGGCCCCGGGCCGTCCTCGTGGTGAAGGGCGACTCCCTCGGCGACGCCTGGTGGGAGGAGATCGGCCGCGCCGGCGTCCCCGTGGTGCTCTGGCTCTACGACGAGCTCCGCAACATGGGGCACCCCGTCGACCGTCTGCGCTCCCTCGCCGGGGAGGCGGTGTCGATCGTCAGCTACTCCGTCGCCGACGTCGCCGAGCTCGTCCGCGCGGGGGTTCCGGCCGGGCACCTGCCCGACGCCTTCGACTCCCTCCTCTCCTTCCGCCCCCGCCCCTCCTCCGCGGTGACCTTCGTCGGCGCCCGCTACCCCGAGCGCGAGCGCGTGCTGCGGGAGCTCGCGGCCGGCGGGGTCGCGGTCGAGGCGTACGGGCGGCAGTGGTCGCGCCATCCCTGGGACGTGGCGCGCACCGGCCGCTGGCGCTCGGCCGGCGTCCCCGCCCGCCGCGACGTCCCGCGGGCGGGCTACTACGGAGTGATGGCCGGCTCGACCGCGACCCTGGCGCTGCACGGCGCGGGCCACGGCGGGCTCTCGATGCGCGCCTTCGAGGCGCCGGGCGTCGGGGCGCTGACCCTGATCGACCGCCCCGAGGTGGCGGAGTTCTACGAGGTGGGCAGCGAGGTGCTCGTCTTCGAGGAGCGGGACCAGCTCGTCGAGCACGTGCGGCGGGCGGGCGCGGACCCCTCCTGGGCGCGGCGCATCCGCGAGGCGGGCGCGCGACGCACCGGCGCCGAGCACACCTTCGTGCACCGGATGCGGGAGGTGAGGGCACTGTGGCGCTGACGCACCCGACCGACCTGGAGGCCTGGCGCCGCTGGCAGCGCGGCCGCGACCCGCTGCGCACCGCCCGGGCGGCGCTGCGGCGCTCCGAGCCGACCCGCCTGGTGCTGCACGTGCGCGGCGACCGGCCTGCGGTCCTGCTCGCGGTGGAGGCGTCGACGGCGAGCGCCCTCGCCTCGACCGCGGCCTCGCTCGCTCCTCTCGGCGGGGCTCCCGCGGCGGTCCTCGCTCCCTCCGGAGCCGGCGACGCGCTGTCCGGGCTGCTGCCGGGCCGCTGGAGGGCGCACCCGGTCGACCCGGAGGCGGACCCGCCCGCCGAGCTGCGGGGCCTCCGCGCCGTGATCGCCACCGGCCACTTCCTCGCGGCGGGAGCGGCCGCCCACCGCTGGTCCGGAATCCTCGGCGCCCGCTTCCTGGTCGTGCAGCACGGCCTGCTCACCCCCTCCGCCCCGCCGCTCCCGCCCGGAGCGACGCTGCTGGCGTTCTCGGAGGAGGACGCGGCCTTCTGGACCTCCGGCCGCAGCGACGTGGAGACCGAGGTCGTCGGCAGCCAGCTGCTCTGGACCGCGTCGCGCCGCCCGCGCCCCGAGCGGCTCGAGGAGCGGCCCCTGTTCCTCGGGCAGCTGCACGGCGCGGAGCTGCCCCGGCGGACGGCCGCGGCCACCGCCTCCCGCTTCTGCCGCGAGGCGGGCGCCGACTACCGCCCCCACCCCGCCGAGGTCGACCGCCGCTCGCGCTGGCAGCACGCGCGGTGGGAGCGCCGCGGCATCCCGGTGCTCCGCGGCGGCGACCTCGCCGCGCAGGCCCGGCCGGTCGCCTCGATCTTCTCGACCGGGGTCCTCGAGGCCGCGGCCGCCGGGATCCCCGCGTGGGTCGTCTGCGAGGACCCGCCCGCCTGGGTGCTCGAGTTCTGGAGCCGGTACCGGCTCGCGCGCTGGGGCGGGCAGACGCCGACCGCGGCTCCGCCCGTCCCGTCCGTCGAGCCGGCCGTCGCCGTCGCCCGCCGGGCACTCGCCATCGCCGAAGGAGGCACCCCGTGACCGTTCTCTGCGTCATCCCCGTGCGCGGGGGCTCGAAGGGCGTCCCGCGCAAGAACGCCCGCCCCGTCGCGGGCCGCCCGCTGGTGGTCTGGAGCATCGAGCAGGCGCTCGCTGCCGGACTCGACGTGCTCGTGTCGACCGACGACCCCGAGCTGGCCGCGATCGCGGAGGGGGCGGGAGCGGACGTGCCGTTCCTCCGGCCCGCCGAGCTGGCGCGCGACGAGA
The DNA here is from genome assembly GCF_002932165.1 of Rathayibacter sp. AY1F8. NCBI lineage: Bacteria > Bacillati > Actinomycetota > Actinomycetes > Micrococcales > Microbacteriaceae > Rathayibacter > Rathayibacter sp. AY1F8. Next base: position 12,542 of record NZ_PSVB01000022.1, on the reverse strand, counting down.
CGGCGACCGAGCCCGTCGTGCTCCACGCGATCGAGCACCGGGCCGCGCTGGGTCGCCGCCCGGACGCGGTGATGCTGCTCCAGGCGACCTCGCCGATCCGGCTCCCGGGCACCCTCGCCCGCGCGCTCGAGCAGTTCGCCTCGACGGGGGTCGACTCGCTGGTGGGCGTCGTCCCGCAGACGCCGTTCCTCTGGCGGCTGCAGGAGGGGGCCGCCGTGCCGCAGTACGACGTCACGGCCCGGCCGCGGCGCCAGGACCTCGCCGAGGCCGACTTCTTCTACCGCGAGACCGGGTCCCTCTACCTCACCCGCACCGAGGTCTACGAGCGCGAGCGCAACCGGATCGGCGGCCGGGTCGGCCTGTTCGTCATGGACGAGGCGGAGGGCGGGGACATCGACACCGAGGCGGACCTCGCGGTGGTCGAGCAGACCTTCCTCAGCCTGTCGGCGGGAGGCGGCGCATGATCATCGACCGGCACCTCGCCCCGTTCATCGTCTTCGCCGAGGACCCGGTGCTCACCGCGCTGGCCAAGATCAACGCGAACAAGCAGCGGATCGTCTTCTGCGTCGACGGGCACGGGATCCTCCGCGGGTCGGTGTCCGACGGGGACTTCCGCCGCTGGATCATCGCGAACCCGACGGCCTCCCTCGACGTCCCGGCCCTCGCCGTCGCGAACACCGCCGTCCGCACGGCGGGAGCGGACGAGCCGGCCACCGCGATCGCCGCCCGGCTCGGCCGCGACGGGATCAGCCACCTCCCGCTCGTCGACGACCGCGGGCACCTCGTCGCGATCGCGGTCGAGGGCGACCGGGCGCTGCGGATCGGCCGCCACGAGGTGGGCGACGGCCACCCGGCCTTCCTGATCGCGGAGATCGGCAACAACCACAACGGATCGGTCGATCTGGCGCGGCGGCTGGTCGACCTCGCGGTCGAGGCGGGCGCCGACGCGGTGAAGTTCCAGCTGCGCGACCTCGACTCCCTCTACCGGCGCGCCGGCGGGGCCACCGCGGGGGAGGACCTCGGCGCCCAGTACACGATCGACCTCCTGCGCCGCTTCTCGCTGCCCGCCGAGCCGCTCCTCCGGGTCTTCGACCACGCGGCCGAGGCCGGGATCGACATCCTCTGCACCCCGTGGGACGCCCCGAGCGTGCAGGCGCTCGTCGACTACGGGATCCCGGGCCTCAAGATCGCCTCGGCGGACCTCACCAACCACGGCCTGATCGAGGACGCCGGCACCCGGGGCCTGCCCCTGCTGCTCAGCACCGGGATGTCCCGCGAGTCCGAGATCCTCGAGTCGGTCGCGCTGCTGCGCTCGCTCGGCACCTCCTTCGCCCTGCTGCACACCCAGTCGACGTACCCGGCGCCCTACCGCGACCTCAACCTCGCCTACCTCGACCGGCTCGCCGAGATCGGCGGCGGCGTCGTCGGCTACTCCGGCCACGAGCGGGGCTGGCACGTCCCCGTCGCCGCCGTCGCCCGCGGGGCCCGCATCGTCGAGAAGCACTTCACGGTCGACCGGGGGATGGAGGGCAACGACCACACGGTGTCCCTGCTCCCGGACGAGTTCCGCCGCATGGTCGGCGAGATCCGCGACATCGAGGACTCGCTCGGCACGCGCGACGCCCGATCGGTCTCGACGGGGGAGTCGATGAACCGCGTCTCGCTCGCGAAGTCGCTGGTCGCCTCCCGCGACCTCTCGATCGGGGACGTGGTGCGCGCCGCCGACGTCGTCGTCCGCAGCCCCGGCCGGGGCCTCCAGCCCAACGAGCTGCCGCAGCTGCTCGGCCGCGCGCTCCACCGCGACGTCGAGGAGGGCGGGTTCTTCTTCGCCGGCGACCTGCGCGAGAGCACGCCGTCCGGCCGGCCGTTCCGGTTCCGCCGCCCCTGGGGCCTGCCGGTGCGGTACCACGACCACGCGGTGCTCGCCGCGGAGTCGAACGCCGACTTCCTCGAGTTCCACTTCTCGTACCGCGACCTGGAGATCGAGCCGGACGACGTGTTCACCCGCCGCCTCGACTCCGGCTTCACCACCCACCTGCCGGACCTGTTCGCGGGCGACTTCCTCGTCGACCTCGCCTCCTTCGACGACGACGTGTGGGAGCGCTCGATCGCGGAGGTGCAGCGCACCGTCGAGACCACCCGGAGCCTCGCGCGCTGGTTCCGCCAGGAGGAGGACCCGATGATGGTCGTCACGATGGGCGGGTTCACCCGGCACGCGCACGTGGCTCCGGATCAGCGCGCTCCCCTCTACGAGCGCGTCGCCGACGCCCTCGAGCGGATCGACGCGAGCGGCGTCCGCGTGCTGGCGCAGACCCTCCCGCCCTACCCGTGGCTCATGGGCGGGCAGCAGTTCCACAACCTCTTCGTGGACCCGCGCGACACCGCGGAGTTCGCGGCCGCGACCGGCACGCCGCTCTGCCTCGACGCCTCGCACACCAAGCTCGCGGCGAACCACCTCGGGCTCGCCTTCTCGGAGGCGGTAGCGCTGCTCGCTCCGCTCAGCGCGCACCTGCACCTCGTCGACGCGACGGGTGTCGACGGCGAGGGGGTGCAGATCGGCGAGGGCGAGATCGACTGGCCGGACTTCGCGGCGTCGCTCGACGAGCTGGCGCCCGGGGTGCCGTTCATCCCCGAGATCTGGCAGGGGCACGTCAACAGCGGCGAGGGCTTCTGGACCGCGCTCGAGCGGCTGGAGGAGTGGCTGTGACCCCGCTCGCGCTCTGGGCGGTGCCGGTCGGCGAGTTCGGCGGGGTGGCCCGCCACGTCCTCGACGCCGCCCGGCACGGGATCCCCGGCCACCGGCTCGTCGTGCTCTGCCCGGAGGGAGCGCTCGCCGAGCGGCTGCGGGAGCAGGGCTCGGCCGTGACGACCGGGCGCTTCGGAGTGTCCGCCGGTGCCGCCGCCTCCGTGGCGACCCTGCGCGCGACCGCGGCGGCTCTCCGCCCGGCGATCGTCCACTCCCACCTCGCCCACGCCGACCTCGTGGCCGCGGCGACCCCGCTGCCCCGCGGGGTCCGCCGCGTCACGACGGAGCACGGCATCGCCGGGCCCGACGTCTACCACCGCACCGCCCTGCGGGCGCGGACGACCGCGGCGGCGCACCACGCGCGGCTGCGGTCCTTCGACGGCGCGATCGCCGTCTCGGAGGCCACCCGCCGCACCATGATCGAGAAGTGGCGGCCGAGCCTGCCGGTGCAGGTCGTGCTCAACGGAGTCGACGCCGCGCCCCGCGACCGCGAGCCGGGGGAGCCCGGGTCGCTCCGGGTCCTCTCGCTCGCGCGCCTGGCGCCGGAGAAGCGCCTCGACGCGCTGCTCGAGGCCTTCGCGGTGCTGCGCCGGCGCGTCCCCGGCGCCACGCTGACCGTCGCCGGCGAGGGGCCGCTCGACGGCACCCTGCGCGCCCGGGCCGAGCGGCTCGGCCTCGGCGACGCCGTGTCGTTCCCCGGCTTCGCCGATCCGGAGGCGGCGCTCGCCGCGGCGGACGTCGTCGCCCAGCTCTCGGTCTGGGAGAACTGCTCCTACACGCTGCTCGACGCGGCCGCCCGCGGGATCGGCGTGGTCGCCTCCGCGGTGGGCGGGAACCCCGAGATCGTCGAGCGGGACTCGCTGGTCGACGCCGACGACCCGGAGGCGGTGGCCGCGGCGCTGGAGCGGCAGGCGTCGAGGGCCGCGGCTCCTCGCGCCGTGCGGGACGTCGCCGCCATGTGCGGCGGGATCGCCGCCGTGTACGAGGGGGTGGCGGCGTGAGCGGCGGGTCCCTGCGACCGGGGCTGCGCACCCTCCTCTCGCTGGCCGGCGCCGCCTCTCCGGGCTGGATCACCGCCGCCGTCGCGGGCTCCCTCGCGCTCGCGGTCCTCGACACCCTGGGCGTCGCCGCGATGGTGCCGCTCATGGCGCTGCTCACCGGGACCGACACCACCACGGGCGCGCTCGGCGTCCTCTCCGGCGTCCTCGGCTCGACGGACGTCCAGACCCTCCTCCCGATCATCGCCGGCTTCGTCGCGGTCGTCTTCGTGCTCAAGAGCGCCGGGACGATCGTCTTCCGGTGGTGGCTGCTCGGCCGCACCACGCGGATCTCGGCCGACGCTGCGACGGAGCTGCTGCGGCGGTACGTCCTCGCGCCCTACGCCGTCCACCGCTCCCGGCGCCTCGCCGAGGTGTACCGGACCATCAACGACGCCAGCGCGCAGGCGGCCGGCGTGCTGCTCGGCGTGATCGGCATCGCCTCCGATCTGCTGGTGCTCGTCGCGATCGTGGCGATCCTGCTGGTCGCCTCGCCGGTCGCGACCCTGTTCGCGGCCGTCTTCTTCGCGGTGCTGCTCGGCGGCGTCCAGGCCCTCCTGCGGCGGCGGCAGGGCCGGATCGGCGAGGAGATGGCGGAGGCGGCGCTGGAGTCGTGGCAGTTCCTGCTCCCCTCGCTCGACGGGTTCCGCGAGGCGCGCCTCACCTCGAGCGCGGCGAGCCTGGTCGCCGGCTTCAGCGGGGCCAAGCGCCGCAGCGCCCAGGCTCTGCGCTCCCTCTCGCTCGTCTCGGAGCTGCCGAAGTACCTGCTCGAGATCGGCTTCGTCGTCGCCGTCGTGGGCGTCTCGGGGATCCTGGTCGCCACCGGCTCCGGCGCCGAGGCGCTCTCCGTCCTGGGCGTCTTCGCGGCCGCCTCCCTCCGCGCCCTGCCGACCCTCAACCGCGTCTCGGCCACCTTCGCGATCGTGCGCAGCGGCCAGGCGGGCCTGCGGATCGTCTCCGAGGCGGCCGAGGAGCTCGCCTCCGAGGGGGCGCACGACGAGAGGCCCGGGCCGGGCGGCCGCTACTCCGGCGACATCGCGCTCGAGCACGTCACGTACCGCTACGCCGACTCCGACGTGGACGTGGTGCGGGACGTCTCCCTGGTGATCCAGCGGAACGCCACGACCGCCTTCGTCGGATCCAGCGGCGCCGGCAAGAGCACCCTCCTCGACCTGGTCCTCGGCCTGCTCCCGCCCACGAGCGGCCGGATCCTCTGCGGCGGGCGGCCGATCGACGAGGACCCGGCGGCCTGGTACGCGGGGCTCGGCGTGGTGCCGCAGGACGTGTTCCTCCTGGACGCGACCGTCGCCGCGAACGTCGCCTTCGGGGTGCCGGCGGCCGAGGTCGACCACGAGCGCGTGCGCGAGGTGCTGCGGACGGCGCAGCTCGAGGAGTTCGTCAGCGGGCTGCCGCAGGGTCTGGACACCCGCGTGGGCGAGCGCGGCGTCCGCCTCTCCGGTGGCCAGCGCCAGCGGCTCGGCCTCGCCCGGGCGCTGTACCGGCGCCCCTCCGTCCTCGTCCTCGACGAGGCGACGTCGGCGCTCGACAACCGCACGGAGCACGAGATCTCGCGGGCCGTCGCCGAGCTGCACGGCAGCATGACCGTCCTCGTGGTCGCCCACCGGCTCTCGACCGTGCGCGGCGCCGACCGGCTGCTCTTCCTCGACGGCGGCCGGATCGAGGGGGCCGGCACCTTCGAGGAGGTGCGGGCCGCGCACCCCGGCTTCGCCCAGCTCGTGGCGCTCGGAGAGCTCTCGTGAGCGGGGGAGGCCCCCGGTGGTGACGCGCGGCGACGTCCGCTCGGCGCTGCTGGCGCCCCTCCGCCGACGGGGCACGACGGTGCTGCTGCCCGGCGAGTCGTTCGGGGTCGGGAACCTCGCCTACTTCTGGCTGCAGGCCCACGCCCGCCGGAGCCGCAGGGTGCCGACCGCGGTGCGCGCGACGCGGAGGACCGCGGAGTGGGCGGAGGTCTTCCCGCGGGTCCTCGAGGAGCTCGTGGTGCCCCCGGCGGAGATGTCGTTCTTCAGCCCCCGCGAGCTCGGGAGCGTCCACCAGGAGCTCGGCGTGGAGTTCACAGCGGACGAGCTGGCGGACTTCGTCGCGACGATGCTGCTCCCGCCCGGCGGCCCCTTCACCGCTCTGGTGGCGGCGGCGCGACCGGAGGCGGACCTCACCCTGAACATCCGGCGCGGTGACTACTACAGCGTCCCGGCCTTCCGCGGCCGCTACTCCTTCGACGTGGTCGAGTACGTCGACGCGGCGCTCGCCCTGGCCCGCGAGCGGGAGCCCGTGCGCAGCGTCCTGATCGTGTCGGACGACCTCGACTGGTGCCGGGTGAAGCTGGCCCGCGTCCTCGAGGGCGTCGAGGTGCGCTTCCCGGGGGCGGGGACGCCGGTGCCGCAGCAGCTCGCCCTGCTGGCCGCGTCCCGCCGCCTGGTGCTGACGAACTCGACCTTCTCGTACTGGGGCGCGCATCTCGGCGACCACGTGCACGGCGGCGCCGACGTGATCGCGCCGTGGTTCCACAGCCGCGCGTGGAACGGAGGGGCAGCGACGCAGCTCGACCCGCGCTGGCGGGTGGTCCGCGACCTCCCCGGCGGCTGGGACGGCTGACGCGGCGCGTCCAAGGCGGGCGGCTGCGCGGGGCTCGCGGGCGCCGGCGGGGGCTGCGGGCGGGCGGCTCCGGGGGCGCGACCGGGCGTGGACGGCTGCGGGCGGGCGGATGTGCGAGGACGGCTCCGGGCTCGCGGCTCCGTGCTCTCGGCTCGGCTCTCGGCCGCGGGCTCTCGGCTCCGGGCTCGCGGCTCCGGGCTCGCGGCTCCGGGCTCTCAGCGCAGGACGTGGCCCTCGACGTCGACGGGAGCCCGGGCGGTGAGGCGCTTCAGCCGCATCGCGGGGCGCTCGACCAGCAGCCAGCTCGCCCACGCGAGGGGGACCGTCGCTGCGACCGAGAGCGCGATGTAGGCCCAGAGCGGCACGTCGGCTCCGGCTCCGACGATCGCCAGCGAGAGCAGCTGCTGCACGGGGAACGCGTAGATGTACATCCCGTAGGAGACGTCGTGGGTCGCGCCCACTCGACGCAGGGGGAGCCGGGCGCCGAGCGCGACCATCAGATAGGCGAGGGGGAGGCCGGCGAGCACGCGGTAGAGGCCGGTCGCGATCACGAGGACGAGCAGCACGGCCGCGACGGCGGTGAGTGCGCCCGTCAGGGGGAGGCGGTCGCGGTACAGGTGCACGAGCGCGCCGGCGAGGAAGTACCCGACGAGCGTCACCGTCTGGTTGAGGGGTGCCGGGAACGGGACGAGGTCCGTCGCGAGCACCGCCGCGACGAGGGTGAGGCCCGCGAATCCCGCGACCACGAGGGGGCGCACCCAGCGCGCGGGCGCCAGGGAGACGAGCAGGCCGATCACGACGTAGCTGACGAACTCGTAGAACAGGCTCCAGAGCGAGCCGTTCCACGCGCCCGGGTAGGGGACGGAGCCGAGCATCCCCGCGATGCCGTACTCCCGGATGTAGAGGGCCGCATTGGCGACCACGAAGCGCACCGCCCCGGCCGCGCTGTACTCGCCGGCTCCGAGGAGGAGCGACGCGAGCGGTGCGGCGACGAAGGCCACGACCAGGAGCGAGACGAGGAAGGCGGGATAGATGCGGAGGAAGCGCCGCCAGAGGAAGTCGACCAGCGATCGCGAGCGCAGCCGGCTCGCGGTGATCAGGAAGCCGGAGGTGGCGAAGAACCCGCCGACCGCCCAGGCGCCGAGGGTGGAGCCGCCGAGCCCGGGGTCGTCGCCGTAGCCGCCGAGGGGGAAGGAGTGCGACACGATGACGAGGACCGCCAGCCCGAGCCGCAGGGCGTTGATGCTGTTCGACCGCGGGTCGAAGGCGGAGCCGACGGTCGGGCGCGTGCGTGGCGCGCGGGCGGGCGCGGCGGTGCGCCGGACGTTCTCCTGGCGGGTCATGCGCACATCCTGCTGACCCCGGCCGCCGCCGTCGATCGGGCGTGGGACGCGCCGCGCTCCTCCCGGAGGGCCCGCGCGCCAGCAACGACGCGCGCTCCACCCCTGCGGACCCGCCGCGGAGCTGACGCGGACTGACGTGCGGCCTGCGGCTGACCCCTCTCCGCCCGGTCGTTCCTCCGTCGCCCTCTCCGCGAGACGCCGCTCCGGTAGTCGACACGCCGGAGCGGGTTCACCGGAGCGGGATCCCGCGGCGGGCGGTCGGATCACGCCGGTCGGATCGCGCCGGTCAGAGCAGCCCGTCCGTGAGATGGTCCGGCGTGCCGAAGCGGTGGGCCGTGATCGACACGGCCTGCTCGCGGAGGAACGGCAGCAGCTCCAGCCGGCCCGCCTCGGTCGCCGCGCCCGCGTAGACCGCGAGGTCGGGGCGCCCGCCCGTCACGGCCGTCACCGTCGCGGCGGACGCGCCCAGCAGACGCACCCGTCCGGCGCCGTGCGCGCGCACCCGCGCCTCCCACGCCGCGTCGTCCTCGACCACGACGGCGCCGGCCGCCTCGTCGAGACCGGCGGCGAGCTGCGGAGGCAGTGCCACGGCGCTCGAGACGACCACCCGTGCCTGCGCGGTCGCCGCCGCGACGGCCACCCGCACGAGCGAGCCCAGCGGCCCCCCGGCGGCCAGGCGCACCAGCACGGCGGAGTCGTAGGGCAGGCGGCGGAAGACGTTGCGCTCCGCCTCCAGCCCCGTCACGTCGCGAGGAGCACCCGCGGTCCACGCCGCCGCGCAGCTGCGCGCCGTCCGCTCCACCGCGGCGTGCTCCTCCGCCGGGAGCTCCGCGCGCGACGCGGCGAGCAGGCGGGCGGCCGGTCCGACGACCGGAGCGGTCGCCTCCGACGACGCCGCGGTCCACGAGCCCAGGCCGAGCAGGTAGTCCGGCCCGCCCGCCTTGGTGCCCGGGCCGACCGCCGACTTCTTCCAGCCGCCGAACGGCTGGCGCTGCACGATCGCCCCGGTGATCCCGCGGTTCACGTAGAGGTTGCCCGCCTCGATCCCGTCGAGCCAGGTGCCGATCTCCTCCGGGTCGAGCGCGTGCAGGCCCGAGGTGAGCCCGTAGTCGACCTCGTTGACGATCGCGATCGCCTCGTCGAGGGTCGCCGCCGTCATGATCCCGAGGATCGGCCCGAAGTACTCGGTGCGGTGGAACTCGGAGCCGCGGCGCACGCCGTCGCGGACGCCGGGGCTCCACAGGCGTCCGGAGTCGTCGAGGCTCCGCGGCTGCAGCAGCCAGGTCTCACCGGCGCCGAGCCGGGTCAGGCCGCGCAGCAGCTTGCCGCCGGCGGGTTCGATCACCGGCCCCATCCGCGTCGCGGGGTCGGTCGGGTAGCCGACCGTGAGGGAGGAGACCGCGTCGAGCAGCTGCGCACGGAACCGCTTCGAGCGCGCGACGGAGCCGACCAGCACCACGAGCGAGGCTGCGGAGCACTTCTGGCCCGCGTGCCCGAAGGCGCTCGCCACGACGTCCTTCACCGCCAGGTCGAGGTCGGCCGAGGGGGTGACCACGATCGCGTTCTTGCCGCTCGTCTCGGCGAGTAGCGGGAGGTCGTTCCGGAAGGAGCGGAACAGCTCCGCCGTCTCGTAGGCGCCGGTGAGGATCACGCGGTCGACCTGCGGGGAGGCGATCAGGTCGCGCCCCAGCTCCTCCTCCGGCAGGCGGAGCAGGCGCAGGGCCTCGCGGGGCACGCCCGCCGCCCACAGCGCCTCGGCCACCACGGCGCCGCAGCGCGCGGTCGGACCGGCGGGCTTGAGCACCACGGCGGAGCCGGCCGCGAGCGCCGCGAGGACGCCGCCGGCCGGGATCGCGACCGGGAAGTTCCACGGCGGAGCGACCAGGGTCAGCGCGGCCGGGTGGAAGCGGGCGCCGTCGACCGCGTCGAGCTCGAGGGCGCGCTCGGCGTAGTAGTGGGCGAAGTCCACGGCCTCCGAGACCTCGGGGTCGCCCTGGTCGAGGGTCTTGCCGCCCTCGGCCGCCATGACCTCGAGCAGCTCGGCGCGGCGCGCCTCCAGCTCGTCGCCCGCGCGGTGCAGGATGCGGGCGCGCTCCTCGGCCGGGACGTCGCTCCAGCCGCTGCCGCGGGCGCCGGAGAGCACCGACTCCAGCTCGTCGAGGGTGCCGATCGTGGCGGCCTCGATCGCGTCGGCGCCGGCCCGGGAGGAGGGGACGCGCGCGAGGATCGCCTGCGCCCACTCGCGGTTCGCGGCGACGGACGGGTCGGTGTCGGGGGTGCTGCGGAAGTCGCCCGGTCCCGGACGGCCGCTCGCGGCGAACCGGTCGGGCACGCGGTGCGCCGGGGGGACGGCCCCGTCGAGGGCGGCGACGGAGGCGCGGAACCGCTCCTCCTCCCGCGCGAAGAGCGCCGGGTCGGCCTCGAGCTCGAAGACGGCCGACATGAAGTTCTGGCTCGACGCGCCCTCCTCCAGCCGGCGGATCAGGTACGCGATCGCCACGTCGAACTCGGCCGGCGCGACGACCGGCGTGTAGAGCAGGAGCGAGCCGACCGTGCGGCGCACCGCCTCCGCCTGGCCCTGGGCCATGCCGAGGAGCATCTCGTACTCGATCCCCTCGCGGACGCCGCGGGTGCCGGCGAGAAGCCACGAGTACGCGACGTCGAAGAGGTTGTGCCCGGCGACGCCGACCCGCACGTTGCGGATCCGCTCCGGGTGCAGCGCGTAGTCGACGACGCGCTTGTAGTTCGTGTCGGAGTCCTGCTTGCTGCTCCAGGTCGCCAGCGGCCAGCCGTGGACCGAGGCCTCGACCTGCTCCATCGGCAGGTTCGCGCCCTTGACCAGGCGCACCTTGATGCCAGCGCCGCCGCGGGCCCGGCGGGCGGCGCTCCACTCCTGCAGGCGGATCATCGCCGAGAGCGCGTCCGGCAGGTAGGCCTGCAGCACGATGCCGGCCTCGAGGCCGAGGAACTCCGGCCGGTCGAGGATGCGGGTGAAGACCGCGATGGTGAGGTCGAGGTCCTTGTACTCCTCCATGTCGAGGTTGATGAACTTCTGCGGCGAGGAGGCGGCGGCTCGGGCGAACAGCGGCGCCAGCTCCTCGACGATGTCGTCGACCGCGGCGTCGAAGGCCCACGGGTTGTGCGGGGCGGTGCTCGAGGAGACCTTGATCGAGACGTAGTCGACGTCGTCGCGGGCGAGGAGCCGGTGCGTCCCCTCCAGGCGGCGGTGGGCCTCCTCGCGGCCGAGGACGGCCTCGCCGAGCAGGTTCATGTTGAGCCGGACGCCGTCGCGGCGGATCGCGGCGATGGCCGGGCCCAGGCGGGAGTCGGTCGCGTCGATGATCAGGTGGCCGACCATCCGGCGCAGCACCCGGCGCGCGATCGGCACCACGACGTCCGGGAGGAGCGGCGCCATGACGCCGCCGAGGGCGACCGCGCTGCGCATCGGAGCCGGGAGGAAGGACGGCACGCCGCCCGCGATCGCCTTCAGCGCCGCCGCCGCGACGCGGGTGTCCTCGGGTCGGACGACGCCGTCGACGAAGCCGACCGTGAAGTCCAGGCCGGCCGGGTCCTTCAGCACGCCCGCCAGCTGCGCCCCGGAGGCGTCGATCGGGATCGCGGACGCCTCGCGCAGCCAGCGCCGCACCAGGGCGACGCTCTCGTCGACCAGGCGGGGATCGATCGAATCGGCGGACGGGCCGTCGGCGGCGGGGCCGGTGGCGAGAGCGGGGCTGGCGAGATCCGTCATGGTGCGGTCCTTCTGCTCTGAGGCGGGTGCCTTCAGTATTCGACCGACTACCGTTGAGCAGAAGCGACCGTTCCTTACCGGTACCGGTCAGCTCAGCTGAACGATCGGAGAGACGCCGTGCTCGATGTCCGCCGCCTGGTACTGCTCCGCGAGGTGGCCATCCGCGGCACTCTCGCCGCCGCGGCCGAGGCCCTCGCCTACAGTCCCTCCGCCGTCTCGCAGCAGCTCGCCGTGCTCGAGCGCGAGGCCGGCGTCGAGCTGCTGCGGAAGGCGGGCCGGCGCGTGCAGCTCACACCCCAGGCCGAGATCCTGGTCGAGGCGGCCGGCGAGGTGATGGCCCTGCTCGAGCGGGCGGAGGCGGCGCTCGCGGCCTCGGGGGAGTCGGTGACCGGGCGGGTGCGCGTCGCGGTGTTCCAGTCGGCCGCGCTCGCGCTCATGCCGGGCGCGCTCCGGGCCGTCGCCGACCGCTTCCCGGAGGTGCGGATCGAGATGGTGCAGCGCGAGCCGGAGGGTGCGCTGCACGAGACGTCGTGGGCGCGGGAGTTCGACCTCGTCGTCGCCGAGCAGTACCCCGGCCACTCGACCTCCTGGTTGCCCGGACTGGTGCGCAGCGACCTGACGACCGACGCGATCCGCCTCGCCGTGAGCCGCGACTCCGCCGTCGTCGACCTCGCCTCGGCCCGCGACTCCGCCTGGGTGATGGAGCCGCGCGGCACCGCGAGCCGCCACTTCGCCGAGCAGACCTGCCGGGTCGCGGGCTTCGAGCCGGACGTCCGCTTCGAGACCGCCGACCTGCAGGCGCAGATCCGCCTCGCCGCCTCCGGCCACGCCGTCGCCCTGATGCCCGACCTGGTCTGGGCGGGCGAGGCCCCGGACTGCCGCCTCCTCGAGCTGCCCGGCACGCCCCGCCGCACGATCTTCACCGCCCAGCGCGAGGCGCAGCTGGCGTCGCCGGCCGTGCGGGTGTTCCGGGAGTGCCTGGCGGAGGTGGCGGGGCGGTTCGCGTGAGGCTGAGGGCGTGCGGGGGTGCGTGAGGCGGGGCGGTGCGGTTCGGG
>NZ_PSVB01000021.1:0-54166 GCF_002932165.1 Rathayibacter sp. AY1F8 | reverse complement strand
GCCGCTCCCCTCCATCCCAGGCGAGCCGCGCCTCCGGGGCCACCCCGTGCACGGGGTGGCCCCGGAGGCGCGGCTCGCCTGGGATGGAGGGGAGCGGCCCGATCCGGGTGCCGCGGACGGAGGAGCCATGCCCGACCAGTACACGTTCACGAACCCCGCCACCCGGTACCCGGATGTGACTCCGCCGGTCCAGCAGCAGCCCGAGCCCGGGCTGCAGTCGCGGATGACCCCGGTGCCCGACCTCGGCGAGGAGAGCTACCGCGGCACCGGTCGGCTCGCGGGTCGCCGCGCGCTCATCACGGGAGCCGACTCCGGGATCGGCGCCGCCGTGGCCATCGCCTTCGCCCGCGAGGGGGCCGACGTCGCCCTCGCCTACCTCCCGAGCGAGGAGGAGGACGCGCAGCACGTGATCGGGCTGATCCGCGCGGAGGGGCGCACCGCCGTGCCGATCCCCGGCGATCTCACGAGTGCCGAGTACTGCACGCGGCTCGTGGCGGAGGCGGTCGAGGGCCTCGGCGGGCTCGACGCGGTGGTCAACGTGGCCGGGAAGCAGATCTGGAAGGAGGACCTGCTCGACATCACCGACGAGCAGTTCGAGGCGACCTTCGCGGTCAACGTCTTCGCTCCGTTCCGGATCATCCGCGCGGCCCTCCCGCACCTGCCCGCGGGCGCCACGATCATCAACACGGCGTCGGCGGAGGCGCACAAGCCCGCCCCCGACCGCCTCGACTACGCGATGACGAAGGGCGCGATCAACAACCTCTCGAAGGGCCTTGCGCAGCAGCTCGCCGCGAAGGGCATCCGCGTGAACGTCGTGGCGCCCGGCCCGACGTGGACCGCCCTGCAGGTGAGCGGCGGCGTCGACCCCGAGAGCCTGCCCGACTTCGGCTCGAGCGAGTCGCCGATGGGCCGTGCCGCGCAGCCTGCCGAGCAGGCCCCGGCCTACGTGTTCCTGGCGTCCGCCGAGTCGAGCTTCGTCGCCGGCGAGACCCTCAACGTGAACGGCGGCATGGTCTCGCCCTGACCCGCCGCGGCGCCGTCGCTCGCTGGTGTGCCGCCGAGACGCCTCCGTCCTGCTCGAGACACGGGCTCGCGTCAACCCTCTCCCGAGCGGCGGGGGGCGCGAGGTGCCATGGAGGGACCACCACGAAGGAGCACCATGAGCACCACGACCGTCCTCCCCATCGAGACCTCCTCCGACGAGCAGGGCTGGCACAACCGCATCGCCCACGCCCGGGTCCCGCTGAGCCACCACGAGTCGCGCCAGGAGGCGGAGGAGGTCGGCGAGGAGATCGCCGAGCAGCGCGGCGGGGAGCACGTCGTCCTCGGCTAGCGGCCGGCTCGGGGCGCGGCATGCGGTGCCCAATCGGGGAACGCGCCCGGCCCGCGGAAGGCGCCGGGCCCGCAAGTCGCGCCCGGCCCGCAGGCGCCCGCTCCGCAGACGCCCCGCGCGTGTAGCGCCCTCGGCCCCACCCGGTCAACCTTCTCGACCTCCCGGCCCCCTCCTCTCTAGCGTGGCCCGTCGTGCTCGCTCCCGAGCGCGCGACGAGAGGACGATATGGCCACCACGAGCGACGCCCCCGCGACCGGAGAGGCCGGCGGCACCTCCCTGCGCCGCCGCATCACCGGCCCGCTGCTCTACTTCTTCATCCTCGGCGACGTCCTCGGCGCGGGCATCTACGCCCTCATGGGCACGCTCTCGGCGGAGGTCGGCGGCGCCGTCTGGATGCCCCTCCTGCTCGCGCTCGGCCTCGCGCTGCTGACCGCCGGCTCCTATGCCGAGCTGGTGACCAAGTACCCGAAGGCGGGAGGCGCGGCGGTGTTCGCGCAGCGGGCCTTCAAGCGCCCGATCGTCTCGTTCCTGGTCGGCTTCGCCATGCTCGCGGCCGGAGTGACCAGCGCGGCCGGCCTGTCGCTCGCGTTCGCCGGCGACTACCTCGGCACCTTCCTCGACGTGCCGACCGTGCCGACGGCCATCGTCTTCCTGATCCTCGTCGCGTGCCTCAACGCGCGGGGAGTCGCGGAGTCGCTGCTCAGCAACACGGTGATGACCGTGATCGAGGTCGGCGGCCTGCTGATCGTGATCGGATGCGTCGCGCTGCTGGTGGCGGGCGGAGGCGGCGACCTCGCCCGCACGGTCGAGCTCAGCTCCGAGCAGGCGCCGGCGCTGGCGGTGCTCGGCGCGGCGATCATCGCGTACTACTCCTTCGTCGGCTTCGAGACCTCGGCCAACATCGCCGAGGAGATCCGCGACCCCAGCCGCGTCTACCCGCGCGCGCTGTTCGGCTCGCTGCTGACGGCCGGTGCGGTGTACGTCCTGGTCGGCCTCGCGAGCTCGATCGCGCTGCCCGCCGACGAGCTGTCCGGATCCTCCGCCCCGCTGCTCGACGTCGTGACGGCGAGCGGAGCCGGGGTGCCGGCGTGGCTGTTCAGCCTGATCGCGCTCGTCGCGGTCGCCAACGGAGCGCTGCTGACCATGATCATGGCGAGCCGCGTCACCTACGGCATGGCGAAGGACGGCCTCCTCCCGGACGTGCTCGGCCGGGTGCTGCCGAAGCGCCGCACGCCGTGGGTGGCCATCGCGGTGACCACGCTGGCGGCATGCCTCCTGACCCTGGTCGGCGATCTGGCGACCCTCGCCGAGACCGTGGTGCTGCTCCTCCTGCTGGTGTTCATCAGCACGAACGTCTCGGTGCTCGTGCTGCGGCGCGACAAGGTCGAGCACGACCACTTCCGCGTGTGGACGGCGATCCCCGTGCTCGGCGTCGCCTCGTGCGTGCTGCTCCTCAGCCAGCAGGACCCGATCGTCTGGCTCTACGCGGGGATCCTCCTCGTGGTCGGAGTCCTCGTGCACCTGGCGACCCGTCGTTCGTCCCGCCGCACCGCCTGATCCGCTGACGGTCCCGGCGGGGCCGCCGCTCCGCCGGACCGTGCCTCCCGACCGCCGCGCTCTCCCCGCGACCGGTCAAGCCCCTGGGCGGACGGCCGTCCGAGGCGTGGGATGGAGGGAACGGAAGGAGTACGAATGACCGACACACCCTCCCGCGAGGAGCTGCCGCTCCCCGACTGGAACGACATCCCGCTCGGCACGCTCGCGGAGCGCATCCGCCCGCTCGACGAGGCCGGCCTCGGCGTGCTGCTCGCCTACGAGGAGGCGCACGGGCACCGCCTGCCGGTGACGACGATCCTGCACTCGCGCCTCGAGCAGCTGCGCGGGGGAGCGGAGCCGGCAGGCAGCGTGCCGGAGTCGCTGCCCGAGGTGTCCCGCTCGTCGTCCGGATCGCCGGTCTCACCGGCGACGTCCGGTCCGCCGATCAATCCGCCCTCGCACGGAGTGCCGACGAACCCGGCTCAGCCGCGCTGACGGCGGCGGGCGGAGTCGCGGTCGCGGCGGCTCCGCCCCCGCCGCGCGCTGCCCAGGGCCTGCCCAGCGCGCACGGGCAGACTGTCCGGAGCCGATGACGGCGACCGGACGAGGGAGCAGTACCCGGAACGCGACAAGACTGACTCGTAGGAGTTGTCATGTCCTGGATCGTCCTCATCCTCTCCGGTGTCCTCGAGGCCGTGTGGGCCACCGCCCTCGGCAAGTCGGAGGGATTCACGCGGCTCGGCCCGTCGGTCGTCTTCGGAGTCGGCGTCGTCGCGAGCATGGCCGGCCTCGCCTACGCGATGCGCGAGCTGCCCACCGGCACCGCGTACGCGGTCTGGGTCGGGATCGGCGCTTCGCTGACCGTCCTCTACGGCATGTTCTTCGGCGGCGAGGGCTTCTCGCTCGTGCGCACGCTGCTGGTCCTCGGGATCGTCGGCTGCGTCGTCGGCCTGAAGCTCGTGCACTGACCTGGCGGCCGTCCTCTCCTCCGCGACAGGCCGCTCCCGTACGCGACACGCCGACGGAGGCGCGCCGGACTGGCATCTCGCCGAGGGTCCGAGGCCGGTGGTTGCAGGACGCCGCGCGTTCCACCTAGGCTCGGCGCATCAGGGGAGAACGATCGTTCTACGGTTCTCCCCGCCCCCCAAGGAGGACTCATGCCCACTCGTACCGCACGCACCGCCTGGAACGGCTCGCTCGAGACCGGCGAGGGCCAGGTCGAGCTCTCGAGCTCGAAGATCGGCACCTACGACGTCTCGTTCCCCAAGCGCGCCGCCGACGACGCCAACGGCTCGACCAGCCCCGAGGAGCTCCTCGCGGCCGCCCACTCCGCCTGCTACGCGATGCAGTTCTCGGCCGTCCTCGGCCAGGCCGGCGGCACCGTCGAGGCGCTCGACGTCCGCGCCGACGTCTCGCTCGGCCCGGACTCGGCCGGCGGATTCAAGCTCACCGGCATCAAGCTCATCGTGAGCGGCGAGGTCTCCGGCATCGACGAGGCCGCCTTCCTCAAGGCCGCCGATGAGGCCAAGGAGACCTGCCCCGTCAGCAAGGCGCTCACCGGAGTCGACATCACGCTCGACGCCACCTTCGAGGGCTGAGCCCCTCCGCACGTCACGAGCACCCCGTCGCGCATCGCGGCGGGGTGCTCGTGCGTCCGGCGCGGCCGCGGAGCGGCGTATCGAGACCCCTGCCCCCCACCGGCCGCCAGGCGCCCCCTGTCGTCAGACCGCCGCCGGCGCGTAGCGGAAGCCGGCGCCGAGGTGCTCCTCCGGCAGCCGGTCGCCGCGGCCGTGCAGCTTCTGGCGGAGGCTCCCCTCGACGTACTCCTCCGGGTACGCACCGCGGCGGCGCAGCTCCGGCACGATGAACTCCACCACGTCCTCGAAGGTGCCGGGCGTGATCGCGTAGGCGAGGTTGAACCCGTCCACGTCGGTCTCCTCGACCCACTCCTGGAGGTGGTCGGCGACCTCCGCGGGCGAGCCGACGACGAACGGGCCGAGCCCGCCGATCACGCTGAGCTTGGCGATGTCGCGGACCTTCCACTCCGAGCCGTCCTCGTTCGCCTCCTGGAAGTTGGCGACGGCCGACTGGATCGCGTTGCTCTTCACGTTGCCGATCGGCTCGTCGAGGTCGTACTGCGACAGGTCGATGCCCATCCAGCCCGACATGAAGACCAGCGCCCCCTCCTCGCTCCCGTAGGAGAGGTAGTCGCGGTGCTTCTCGTGCGCGGCCTCGCTGGTCTCGGCGGTGATGATCGTCAGCAGCGTGTAGATCTTCGCGGAGTAGCGGTCGCGGCCGGCCGCCTCGAGGGCGTCGCGGATGCGCGAGACGGTCGCCTTCAGGCCGGCCTTCGTCGAGGACGCGACGAAGATCGCCTCCGCGTTGCCCGCCGCGAAGCGGATGCCGCGCGGCGACGCTCCCGCCTGGTAGATGACGGGGGTCCGCTGCACCGACGGCTCCGAGAGGTGGATGCCGGGGACGGTGAAGTTCTTGCCGCGGTGCCCGATCTCGTGCACCTTCGCCGGGTCGGTGAACACGCCGGACTCGCGGTCGCGGACGACCGCGTCGTCCTCCCACGACCCCTCCCACAGCTTGTAGAGCACCTCGAGGTACTCGTCGGCGACGTCGTAGCGGTCGTCGTGCTCGAGCTGGTCCTCGTGGCCCATGTTGCGGGCGGCGCTGGGGAGGTAGCCGGTGACGACGTTCCAGCCCACGCGGCCCTTCGTCAGGTGGTCGAGCGTCGACATGCGCCGCGCGAACGGGTACGGGTGCTCGTAGGCGGTGCCCGCGGTGATGCCGAAGCCGAGGTGCTCGGTCGCGGCGGCCATCGCCGAGACGAGGAGGATCGGGTCGTTGACGGGGACCTGCGCGCCGTGGCGGATCGCCGCCTCGTTCGAGCCGCCGTAGACGTCGTAGGTGCCGAGCACGTCGGCGATGAAGATGCCGTCGAACGTGCCGCGCTCGAGCAGCTTCGCCAGGTCGGTCCAGTACGAGAGGTCCTTGTACCGCCAGGACTGGTCCTGGGGGTGGCGCCACATGCCCGAGGACTGATGGGCGACGCAGTTCATGTCGAAGGCGTTGAAGCGGATCTGGCGGGTCATGGAATCGATAGTGCCCAGCGGAGCCGCGAACGGGTACCGAGCGCGACGCACGGCGTCACAAAGCGACGCCCGTCGAGGCGCCCGGCAGGTCTGGGTGGTCGGCGACGTCCTCGACGAGCTGGCCGACCTCGAGGACCGCATCGGCAGCGCGATGATCGCGAGTCGGAACGGGTGATGCGCCGGGGCGCACCGCCCCCGTCCGCCGAACGGGCGGCTCCTCCTCCTACGCCAGCTCGCGCCCCAGGAAGCGCACGTGCTCGCCGATCTGGAACGCCTCGCCGCCCTCGTGGCCGTTGAAGGGGTAGACGCGGATCTCGCGGGGTCCGGCATAGCGGTTGTAGGAGGCGTAGACGGTGGACGGCGGGCAGATGTCGTCGCGGAGCGCCACCGAGAACAGCGCGGGGGACTGCGCGTAGGGGGCGAAGGAGGTGCCGTCGAAGTACGAGAGGGTGTCCAACACGCGCGCCTCGGCGCCGCGGTGGGTGTGCAGGTACTGCACGATCTCGCCGTACGGCATCGTGTCGACCAGCCGCACGGCGTGCGGGATGTGGGAGAGGAACGGCACGTCGACGATCGCGGCGCGCGCCGACTCCGACTCGCCGAGCAGGCCCAGGATCCCCGTGACGGCCAGGGCGATCCCGCCTCCCTGGCTGCCGCCCGAGACGGCCACGCGGGAGGCGTCGACCGCGGGGTGCGCGCGCAGCACGTCGAGCGCTCGGACGGCGTCGGTGAAGACGCGGCGGTAGAAGTGCTCCGCGGGCGACTCGATGCCCTGCGTCATGAAGCCGGAGACGTGCGGCCCGCTGCCCACCGGGTCGGGCGTCGCTCCGGAGCGGTGCCCGGACCCCTGGCCGCGGGTGTCCATGACCAGGTGCGCGTAGCCGGCGGCCGACATCGCGGTCCACTCCGCGAGCTGCCCGCGGCCGCCTCCGTAGCCGATGAAGGTCACGAGCCCGGGGAGGGGGCCCTCGACGCCGCGGGGGAGGATCAGCCACGCGCGGATCGGGTGGCCGCCGAAGCCGGAGTAGGTGACGTCGAAGGTGTCGAGCAGTCCGAAGCCGGCGTCGACCCGCTCGAGGCGCGGCTCGGTCGCGACGGCCCTCGCCTCGGCGATCGTGTCGCGCCAGAACTCGGCGAACCCGGCGGGCTCGGCGATCTCGGGGGCGTACTGCTCGAGGAGGTCGAGCGGGAGGTCGTACTGCGGCATCACGGACTCCTTCTCGGGCAGCGGCGCCCGAGGACCGAGGCTACTGGAGGCACGGGCCCACCTGGGTGCGGCGTGGGAGAACGCCGCAGAGCGGAATGCCTGGGCACCCTCCGCGTTCTCCTCAGCATGACGACGTACGGAATCATCGGAGCAGGCAACATCGGCAGCCAGGTCGCACGGGCGGTCATCGCCCTCGGGGACGAGGTGGTCATCGCGAACTCGCGCGGCCCCGAGACCCTCGCCGACCTCATCGCGGAGCTCGGCCCGAAGGCCCGCGCCGCCACGGCACAGGAGGCGGCCGAGGCCGCCGAGATCGCCGTGGTGACGGTGCCGCTGAAGAACCTCGAGGAGGTGCCGGTCGCCCCGCTCGCCGGCAAGATCGTCCTCGACACGAACAACTACTACTTCGAGCGCGACGGCCGCATCGAGGCGCTCGACAAGGGCGAGACCACGACCAGCGAGATGCTCCAGCAGCACCTCCCGGAGTCGAAGGTCGTCAAGGCGTTCAACCACATCATGGCCGCCGACATCACCACCGACGGCACCCCGGTCGGCACGCCCGACCGCCGTGCCCTCGCGACGTCGAGCGACTACCCCGAGGCGATCCACTTCGTGACCGACCTCTACGACCGGATCGGCTTCGACACCGTCGCGATCACGCCGCTGAGCGAGTCGTGGCGCGTCGAGCGCGACCGCCCCGCCTACGTGGTGCGGCAGAACCGCGAGGAGCTCGAGGCCAACCTCGCGAAGGCCCCCCGCACGGTCTGATCCAGCCACTCGGAGGGGAGCGGAGCTGCGGCGCCGCTCCCCTTCTGCATGTCCGGACGGCGTCGGAGGCGCGCCCGGGACGGCTCCCTCGGCGCTCGCCGCCGCCGGGCCTGCGATAGTCGAGAGGACCAGCCACGCACCAGAGAGCCCCGATCGGGCTCCGAGAGGAGAGGCCTGCCATGCCCTCGACACCCCGTTCCGTCCCCTCCCGCTCCGGGCTCTCGCGCCGCAGCGTCGTGATCGGCGGTCTCGCGGTGCTCCCGCTGCTCAGCGCCTGCACGCCCGACTCCTCCGCTCCGGACGACGCTCAGCAGGAGGCGCCCCGCACCCGCACCGCGGCTCCGAGCGGGCCGGTGGCGCTCGCCCCGGACGCGCTCGCCGCGAGCGCGGCCCTGTTCGCCGCGGCTCCGCTGGTCGTCCTGGTCGAGGACGTCGCCGAGTCCCGCCTGCGCGCCGCCCAGGTGAGCATCGCCTGGGGCGTGCCGCTGCTGGTCGGCTCGGCGGGATCCGGAGCGACGGCCGCCCCGACCGCGGACGCCGCGGCCGCGGGATCCACGGCTTCCGAGACGCCGTCCGATCCGGGGGGCCCGTCCGACTCCGCGACCGGATCCGCCACCCCGTCCGCCACACCGTCCTCCACCGCTCCGACCTCCGACGCCCTCGCCGCCGAGTTCGCCCGCCTCGGCGTGACCCGCGTGCTCGCGATCGGCGACGTCACCGCGCCCGAGGGCGTCGACGTCGTCGCCGCCGCCTCCGACGCGGCCGCCCTCAGCACCGCGTCCGGCGTGACCGTGACCGACCTGGCGCTCGCCGACCTCGCCGCCGCGGCGCCGTCCACCGCCTCCGACGCTCCCTTCGGCGCTCTCCCGGCCCGGGCCGACGCCCTGACCGGCCTGCACGCTCTCGCCCGCGCGCAGGACGCCGACGTCGCCGCACTGGCGACCGCCCGCGCGGCCGGCGTGCCCGTCACCGTGGTCGACGGCGACGACCTGCTCGCCTCGGGCGGAGCCGTGACCGCGATCGCCGAGGCCGACGCCTCCTGCACGCTGCTGCTCGGCCCCGTGCTCGCCGCCCAGCCCGAGCCCGAGTGGGCCGTGCGCGCGGCCGAGAGCGGCTGGCAGCTGCCGGGCGGCGGCCAGCGGATGTTCGGCGGGCACCTCTTCGTCGCGATCTACGGCACTCCGGGCGCTCCCGTCCTCGGCGTGCTGGGGGAGCAGGGCCTCGAGCCCACGATCGCGCGGGCGGAGGCGGTGGCCGAGCCGTACCGGGCGCTCACCGACAAGAAGGTCGTGCCGAGCCTCGAGATCATCACCACGGTCGCGGCGGGCGACCCCGGCAAGGACGGCGACTACTCCAACGAGCTCGACGCCGCCGACATCCGCCCCTACATCGACGCGGCGCAGGCGGCGGGGATGTACGTGGTGCTCGACCTGCAGTCGGGGCTGACCGACTTCCTCACCCAGGCGAAGCAGTACGCGGACCTCCTGTCGCTGCCCAACGTCGGCCTCGCGCTCGACCCGGAGTGGCGCCTGCTGCCCGGCCAGAAGCCGCTGCAGCAGATCGGGCGCGTCTCGGCCGCCGAGGTCGACAGCGTGTCGGAGTGGCTGGCCGACCTGGTGCAGAGCGAGGGGCTGCCGCCGAAGATGTTCGTGCTGCACCAGTTCCGGCTGTCGATGCTGCAGGACCGCGACAGCATCCGCCGCGACCGGCCCGAGCTGGAGTTCCTCATCCACGTCGACGGCCAGGGCTCGCAGCCCGACAAGCAGGCGACCTGGGACGCGCTGCACGAGGGCGCCCCCGAGGGCATCGGCTGGGGCTGGAAGAACTTCTACGACGAGGACGCGCCCATGCTCACCCCCGCCGAGACCATGGCCGAGGTGCGCCCCCTCCCCGACCTCGTCACCTACCAGTAGGCGGATCCCGGGGACGGGCGTCAGCGGCGCAGGAGCTCGCCGGAGACGACGCCCGCCTCGACCTCCTCGAGGGCGCGGCCGCGGGTCTCGGGCACGCGCTTCCAGATGAAGACGAGCGCGAGCAGGCCGACGGCGCCGAACAGGAAGAACGTTCCGGTGATGCCGACGCCGGAGACGAGGGTGGGGAAGAACAGGCCGAGCACCGCGTTCGTGATCCAGTGGCAGAAGATCGCGATGCCGACGCCGACGCCGCGGATCCGCAGCGGGAAGATCTCGGACAGCATCACCCAGGTGACGATGTTGAGGAACGTCTGCATGCTCCCCACGAACGCGACGACCAGCACCAGGATCACGTACGGCCGCGCCGGGTTCCCCACGGGGAGCGCGACGGAGGCGATGCCGATCAGGAAGTGCATCGCGGTGGTCAGGGAGTAGCCGAGCAGGAGGGTCGTGCGGCGGTTCATCGTCTGCATGAGCCGCAGCCCGATCAGGCCGCCGATCACGGCGATCGCCCCGGGCGCGATGTTGGCGACGAGCGCGCCGTCGTGGTCGAAGCCCGCCTCCTTCAGCACCGACTGGCCGTAGTACATGATCGAGTTGATGCCGGTGAGCTGCTGGGCGACTCCGATCCCGATGCCGACCAGCAGGATGCGCACCGCCCAGCGCTCGCGCAGCGCCTGCAGCAGGGGGATCCTCGGGCCGTCCTTCGCGCCGATCGAGCGGGCGATGGTCTCCGCCTCCGCATGGGCCCGGTCGGGCGTCCGGATGGTGGTGAGCACGTCGAGCGCCTCGTCGCGGCGGCCGTGCGCGATCAGCCAGCGCGGCGACTCCGGGACCCGGGTCATGCCGAGCAGGAGCGCGGCGGCGGGGAGCGCGGCGACG
Organism: Rathayibacter sp. AY1F8; assembly: GCF_002932165.1. Lineage (NCBI taxonomy): Bacteria > Bacillati > Actinomycetota > Actinomycetes > Micrococcales > Microbacteriaceae > Rathayibacter > Rathayibacter sp. AY1F8. Next base: position 43,426 of record NZ_PSVB01000021.1, on the reverse strand, counting down.
GCGAGCATGATCCGCCAGACGCCGGGCAGCTCGCCCCAGACGGTGCCGATGACGGCGTTGGCCACGAAGGCGGCGAGCTGGCCGATCACGATCATCAGCTCGTTGCGGCCGGCGAGCGAGCCGCGGATCTCGGAGGGGGAGATCTCGGAGAGGTAGATCGGCACGACCACCGAGGCGCCGCCGACGGCCAGTCCGAGGACCGCCCGCCCGAGGACCATCACGCCGAAGCCCGGCGCCACCACGCAGACGAGGGCGCCGACGAGGAAGAGCACGGCGAGCAGGCGGATCGTGGTCCGCCTCCCGAGGGCGTCGGCGAGGCGTCCGCCCGAGATCGCGCCGATCGCGGCGGCGAAGAGGAGCGAGCTGGTGACGACCCCCTCTGTCAGCGCGGTGAGGCCCAGCTCGGCCGACATCGGCTCCAGGGCGCCGTTGATGACGCCGGTGTCGTAGCCGAAGAGGAGGCCGCCGAGGGTCGCGATGAGCGCGATGAGGCCGAGACGCCGAGTCGGCGCCTCCAGGGAGGTGGTGGTCATCCGCTCACTCTGACGCATGGCCGCGCGGTGAGCGAACCCTGGACCGTCGGGGGAACCCGGTGTAGCGGGTCCCCTCGACGGCCCGGGGCCCCTCGGCGGCAGGGAGGGGGGAGGGAGCGTGCGGAGGGGGTGCTCAGGAGGAGACGCGCGCGCCCTCGCGCAGGCCCTCCTCCTTGGCCTGCTGCACCAGGGCGGCGATGCGGCGGCGCGAGCGCGAGCGCCCGGCGAGCAGCGCCGCGAGGATGAGGGCGACCCCGAGGATCACGAGCAGCTGCGGGACCGGCACGGCGGCGACCGTGATCGACTCCGTCACGGGAGCGGTGGCGACCGGCTCCTGATCGGCGGCGGCGACGGTCGGTGCGATGGTCAGGTCGGCGCCGACCCCGAAGAGGGGCCAGATGCCGTCGAGCTGCACCGAGACGCTGCGCCGGTCGCCGGGCAGCAGCTCCTGCTGGGGCGCGTCGGCCGCGACGACGGGGGCGGTGGCGCCCTGGGCGCTCGCCGTGCCGTCGAGCAGCAGGCGCACGTTGCCAGTGTTCACCACGTCGGCGACGAGCGAGAGGGAGCCGGGCTGGAACGGGTTCCAGGAGAGGCGGTAGTCGCTGGCCAGGTCCTCGACGGAGAAGGAGGGGGTCACCTCGCCGGTCACGCGGGTCATCACGCGGAAGCCGATGCGGCTCTCCACTCCGACGTTCGCGCCTCCCGCCTCGGTGCCCTGCGAGAGCACGGAGGCGGCGATGCCGGCGGCGTGGTCGCCGGGGGTGGCGTTGTCGGGGACCGTCACGGTGAACGGCACCACGCCGCTGCTGCCCGGATCGACGGTCACGGTCTCGGGGGCGGAGATCCACAGCCCGGCGTCGACCGACTCCTGGTCCGAGTTGAGCATGTTGAAGCGGCCGGTGTCGGTGAAGTAGCCGTCGGCGCTGGTGATGCTGAAGGTCACGGGCTGGTCGCTGAGGTTCCGCACGACCGCCTCGTCCGAGGCGCTCGCGCCGGGGGCGAGCTCGAGCTCGACCCACGCGCGCTTGTCGGGGACGCCGTCGGTGGAGGGGCTGACCGCCCAGGTGATCGCTCCGTCGGCCGCGACGGCCGCCGGAGCGACTCCCGCGCCGAGGAGGGCGACGATCAGCGCGAGCAGCGCGGGGAGGAGCGGGCGGCGGGGAGCGGCGGAGCGGCGCGGAGCAGTCATCAGAACCTCATGGTCGCACGGGGGAAGCACGACGCGGCCGGGCGGGCGGGCCCGGCCGCGTCGGCCGTGGTGGGATCGCGGCCGAGAGAGTGCGTCCCCCGGCCGCGACGGGTCACTCGAAGAGCGACAGGGTGATGGTGGACGAGTACGCGCCGGCGTCCACGTTCACGGGGGTGCGGAGGAAGAGGTCGGCGTCGGCGCTCCAGGAGCCCTCGGGGTTGACCTGCTGGGAGTTGCTGGCGACGATCGCGAGCAGCTCCTTGCCCTTCAGGCCGACGCCGTTGGCGCCGCCGTCGATGGCGGTGCCGACCTCATCGCCCGCGGCGACCTCGCCGAGGTCTCCACCGTCGACCAGGTCCGGGGTCCAGCCGAGGTTCTCGGCGCCGATGGTCGAGCCGTCGGCCGACGTGAAGTCGCTCGCCGTGCCGATGACGTACCACGCGGAGTCGGGGGAGACGTCCGCGGCGTCACGGGTGTCGGTGACCGTGACGGTGGGCAGGGTGCCGGTGAACTGGCGGCGGACGTTGTCCGAGCCGGTCTCGGTCAGCGTCGTCGAGTCCGCGGCGACGGTCATCGAGAGGGCGCCGGTCCCGGGGAGGTCGGCGATCTCGACGTTGATGTCGACGTCGTCGTTGCCGTAGTTGACCTCGGCGGCGAACGCCGTTCCGGCGACTCCGAGCAGGAGGACGCCTCCGGCCAGTCCAGCGGCTCCGCGGATCAGAAGGGATCGGGTGTTCATGTCGGGTGTTCTCCGTTCTCCGGCCGGCGTCGTCGCCGGCTCGATCTCAATGGGTGTGGGTCGTGCCCGCGGATCAGCTGCAGCTGGCCGCGGAGTAGGGGGCGGTCGCGGAGGCCGTGGCCGGCTTCCCGCTGATGAACGCGGTCGCCGTGGCGGTCGCGGATCCGTCGGTCACGCTCGTCGCCCGGGTGGTGAAGGCGGCCGAGACGGTGGCGCCGGGAGCGACGTCGGCGAAGCTCTTGGAGCCCCACGTCGTGCCGATCACGATCTTCGCGGCGAAGGCGTTCGGGTTCGTGGCGGTCGCGGTGACGACGATCTTCCCGGCGGCGCAGCGCGTCGTGGAGGTCGTGGTCACGGCGATCGCGGGTGCCGAGTCGGTCACGGGACCGACGGAGGCGGAGGCCGTCGCCGGCGTCCACTGCGGCTTCGCGGCGGTCACGGCCACCGAGATCGTCGCTCCGCGGTCGGCGGCGGTGAGCGTGTAGCTCGACGCCGTCGCCCCGCTGATCGCGGTCCCACCGCGCTTCCACTGGAAGCCGGTCGCCGTCCACGGGGAGGAGGCGGAGGCGGTCAGCGTGCTGCCCACCGTCGCCTTCCCCGTGATCGAGGCTGCGAGCGGCGCGGTGTCGACGATCGTCTGCGCGGCGACGCTGGTGAGGGTCGGGACGACCTTCTGCATGAGCCCGGTCGTCTTGTCGAAGGTCACCCGGTCGATCGTCGTCTCGCGGTGCTGGCCGTCTCCGCCGGGGATGGCGAAGCGGTGGTAGGCGATGTACCAGTCGTCCGTGCCGGGCACGTTGACGATCGAGTTGTGGCCCGTGGCGAGGATGCCCTGCGAGGTGTCCTTCTCGAGGACCACGCCGCGGTAGGTCCACGGTCCGTCGACGCTCGTCGAGGTGGCGTAGCCGACCTTGTAGTTCTCCGAGCCGGTGTCGTCGATCGAGTAGGTGAGGTGGTACAGACCGTCGCGGTAGTTCAGGAACGCACCCTCGCGGAAGTCGGTCAGACCGCTGATCTTCTTGATCGTGCCGGTCTTGATCGAGAGCATGTCGTCGGACAGCTCCCCGTAGAGCGGGTCGCCGTTGCCCCAGAAGAGGTAGCTCTTGCCGGTCTTCGGGTCGGTGAACGCGGCGGGGTCGATCGCCTGGCCGGACCGCACGGACTCGCCGTTGGTGATCATCGCGGTCGGCTGCGCCGTGAACGGGCCCATCGGGCTGTCCGAGACGGCGACTCCGATCGTCTTGCGGTTCAGCGAGGAGTTCTCGCCGGAGAAGTAGAAGTAGTACTTCCCGTTCTTCTCGATGATCGTCGGCGCCCAGGCGTTGCCGGTCGCCCACGGCACGTTGCCGTTCGCGCCGTCGAGCGTCAGGAAGGGCTGCTCCGAGCGGGTCCAGTCGATGAGGTTCTTCGAGGACCAGGCGTAGAAGGTCTTGCCGCCCCAGCCGGCGAAGCCGTCCGAGGTCGCGTACAGGTAGTAGGTGTCGCCGAAGACCGCGATGTTCGGGTCGGCGTTCAGGCCTGCGAGGACCGGGGACTTCATGACGACGGCCTTCAGGGTCCAGGTGGTCGCGGTGCCGCCGGCGGCGGGCGTGAGCACGACCGTCTGCGGGGTGGAGAGGTCGCGGACGGTGCCGGAGGCGGGGCTCGCCGTGACGCCGGCCGCGGTGGAGAAGGTCGGGGTGAGCTTCGTCAGGTCGGTCCCCGGCTTCACCGGGAAGGTGACCGTCCTGCTCGCCGAGTCGACGATCGGGGCCGTCTTCAGGACGTCGCCGCTGAGCGACAGGTCGACCAGGGCCGACGTGTTGCCGGAGGCGGCGAGCACCTCGGAGGCGCTGAGGGCCCGGTTGTAGACCGAGAACTCGCGGATCTGGCCGCGGAAGCGGTTGTCGGCGTCGTAGTTCGAGCGCCCGATGTAGTTCGCCGAGGTGGAGCCGCCGCCGATGTCCTTCGGGTCGGTCGTGACGGTGCCGCTGGCGACCTTCACTCCGTCGAGGTAGATCGTGCCGGTGGTGCCGGAGAGCGTGTACGTCAGGTGCGCCCAGGTGCCGCGGGGGAGGGCCGAGCCGCCGGCGACGGTCTGCTCGGTGGTGTAGTTCCCGGTCGCGATGCTGGTGCGGTAGTTGTTGCCCGAGGTGAAGAGGTAGCCGTCGCCGGCGCCGTTCGTGGTGTTGCCCAGGCCGTAGAGGAAGTAGGCGCCGCCCTGCGCGGGGTCGATCCAGACGTCGGACTGGATGGTGAGGTCCGTCACTCCGGCGAGCAGGTCGTTCGGCAGCTTGACGTAGTCGTCGGTGCCGTCGAGCTGTAGGGCGCCGTCCTTCCAGGTGCCACCCGAGGGCAGCGTGCCGTTCTGGTTGTTGCCCGAGCTGTCGCGCACCGTGGTGCCCGAGCCGCCGTCGAAGGTGTAGCGGAGGATCTCGCCGGCCGCGTTGACCGGCTTCGCGGCGGGGCCGGTGCTGCTGGTGCCGTAGGCGGCCGTCAGGCGCGCTTCCTCAGCGCTCGAGAGGCGGAGCACCGAGCCGTGGCGGAAGGGCTTCGAGAACGAGTACGTGTTCGCGCCGGTGGTGCCGACAGGAAGCGCCGTGAACCGCATGTCCGCGAGGGTGTCGGTGACGTAGGCGGAGTAGCCGAACGAGTCGCCCATGACGACCCAGCGGCCGTCGGGCAGCTGGTAGACGGTGAGGCCCTCGAGGTGGTCGGAGAGGCCGCGGGACTTCTCCTCGCCGAAGCCGATCACGCGAGTCCAGGGGCCGGCGAGACTCGGGGCCTTGTCGACGACCGTGCGCCAGTCGGCGGTGGAGAAGCGGTAGTACGTGTCCCCCTCCTTCGCGATGGTCGTGTCGATGATGCTGCCGCGGCTCCCGCCGCCGGCGGCGGGGTTCTCGTCCAGCCAGACCTTCGGGGTGGAGAAGCCGACGAAGTCGCGCGTGGTCGAGACGTAGACGCGCTGGGCGGAGGCCCCGCCGGTCAGCGTCTTGTCGCGGGCGGCCCAGTAGACGTAGTACTGGCCGGTCGCGTCGTCCCAGATCGCCTCAGGAGCCCAGACGTTGCCCGCGTCGGGGAAGCCGGCGAAGACGATGCTCTGATCGCTCCAGTTCACGAGGTCCGTCGAGCGCCAGACGACGAGGTTCTTGCTCGCGTTGGTCTGGTCCCAGGTGCCGCCGGGAGCGGTGCCCTCGGCGTGCAGGTCGGTGCCGATGATCCAGTACTCGTCGCCGGTGGGGGAGCGCACGAGGTGCGGATCGCGGACGCCGAGGGTGCCGCCGAGGTTGGCGAGCACGGCCTTGTCGTTGTTGAGCTTCGACCAGTGCAGACCGTCGGTGCTGGAGCCGAAGTAGATCTTCTCGTAGTCGGTCGAGGCGAAGTGGGTCCAGAGGTAGCCCGCGTCGTACTCGGTGTCGAGGTCCGCGGGAGCCGCGGTCACCGTGACGGGCAGCTGCCGGGTCGCGGTCGTGCCGGCGATCGTCGCGGTGAGTGTGACGGGCGTGGCGGCGGACCGGCGCTTCACGACGCCGGTCGTGCTGAGCACGGCCGTGTTCGAGGAGGACCAGGCGACGTCGTAGGAGCCGGCCTTCGCGGGCAGCGTCACGTTGCCGCGGACGTCGCCGGAGTTGACGATCGAGAGGGCGTCGAGCGCCTTCTGGGCGTCGGCGTTCACGTCCTTGGCGGGCACGGTGGCGGTGAAGGTGCGGGTGGCCGTGGCCGAGCCGCGGGTGGTCGTGGCGGTCAGCTCGACCGAGGCGACCCCGGTCGCGGGTGGCGTGACGACTCCGCTGGTCGAGACGACCGCGGAGTTGCTCGAGGCCCAGGCGATGGCGGAGCCGTTGGGGCCGGTCGTCGGGAGGGTGAGGTTCGCGGAGACCGAGGAGAGGCTCCCGAGGTCCAGGGCGGCGGAGTCGCGGGAGACGCGCGTGCTGTCCGGGGCCTGGAGGGTCGCGACGTCGGCCGCGCTGAGCGCCGTGCTGTAGACGCGGAAGTCGCGGACCGAGCCGGCGAGGGTCTTGTCCGCCGTGTAGACGGAGCGGCCGATCGCGTTCGCGGTGGTGGTGCCGTTGCCGATCGCGGCGGGAGTGATGGTCACTCCTGTCTGCTGCGCGACCTGGGTGCCGTCGAGGTAGAGGCGTGCGGTGTCGCTCGCGTCGTCGAGCGTGTAGGTGAGGGTCTTCCAGACGCTGCGCGCGAGGTTCGCGTTGGAGTTGACGGTCTGCTCGGTGGTCCAGTTGCCGGTGGCGATCGAGGCCTTGTAGCCGTTGCCCGTCGTGTAGAGGTAGCCGTTCCCGGCGCCGTTCGTCGTGTTGCCGAGGCCCCAGATGAAGTAGGGCGTGCCCTGGTTCGCGTTCACCAGGACCTCGGTGCTGACCGTGATCGAGTTCAGGCCCGCGAGCAGGTCGTTGGGCAGCTTGACGTAGTCGTCGGTCCCGTCGAGGGCGACGCCCGCGGCTCCGCGAGGAGCGGCTCCGTTGACGAGCGTGCCGGTGCGGCCCTTGCCCGAGCTGTCGGCGACGGTCGTGCCGCTCGTCTCGTCGAGCGCGTAGCGCAGGACGAGGCTGTCGGAGGGAGCTGCGCTCGCCGACTGGGCCGTCAGAAGGGGGACGGTGAGGGCCACGGCCGTCACGAGGACGAGTGGTCGCAGGAAAGGCTTCATCGCGCTTTGCTCCAGGGTCGGCACCATTGCTGAGGGGAGGGAGTGTGCCGGCTTCGTACGCGGCAATGTTCACGGTAACACTATGTTGACGACAACGTGAAGAGCCTAACCGGATCATTTCCCGACACTCCAGAGGAGAGGCGAACCGGTTCGACGAATCCCGAGTGCATCCTGGAGCGACGCGTACGCCGATGTCCGGTCGGATCAGCCGCGGTCGACGTCGCGCGAACGGCTCAGCGCGCGGTCCATCGCCCTCAGCGTCCGGAAGCCGGCCCGCTCGGCCACGGCCGCGCGAGCCGAGGGCGAGAGCGACGGGCTCGCGGCGAGCAGCGACGCGGCGAGGTGCACGCGCCGCTCGCGGAGGGTCGCGGCCACGGTCGTGCCCCGGCGGTGGAAGGCACGGTCCAGCGTCGCCCGCGAGACGCGGAGCCGCATCGCGAGAACGCCGGCGGTGAAGTCCGCGTCACCCGCCTCCGCATCGATGACGGCGATCGCGCGGAGGAGGACGCCCTCGAGTCCGTCCTCCGGACGGGCGGGCGGCAGGCTCTGCTTGATCAGGGCCGACGCGGTCGCCTCGAGCGCCCGGCGCAGCTCGCTGAAGCCGGGATCGCCCGCCGCGAGGTCCGCGTTGAGGGTCGCGTTGACGAGGGAGACGAAGGCGCCGCTGTAGCTGTCGGCGGCGAGCAGGATGCAGGACGGCCCGTCGGACTGTGCGCTCGTGAGGCCGAGCCTGCCCCAGGACGTCCTCAGCGCCAGCCAGGCGGAGTCCTCCTCCGCCCGGAACCGAGCGGAGTCGTCGCGTCGGAGGAGGGCGAGCCCGCCGGGCCGCAGACGAGCGGCCTCGAGAGGGCCGTCGACGACGATCTCGCCGGCGACCGGGACGATGAGGTCGACCTCGGCCCGGTCGGGGGCGGGGAGGGGCGGGTCGGTCCGGAGCGTGCCGGGTGTGTGCCAGAGGCGGCTCAGCCGGAAGCCGTCGACGGCGAGCACGTCCCCGGCGAGGTGCAGGGGCGGAGCTCCGTCGCTCGCCCAGCCGAGGCTCCTCAGCCACGCCTCCACGCGGGGACCGCTCAGCTGCAGCGTCTCGACGAGACCGCGCGGGGCGGCCGGCTGCTCGGAAGCGGTCACCGGGCTCCTTCGCAGCGGGGACGGGGTGCGCGGGCGGTGACCACGTTAGGCCGGGGGAGGGGCGCCGAGACGGGGTGGCGCGTTCCTCCTCGGACGAGGCGCCCGTCCTCGGCGGGAGGGCGGAGGCGGCCCTCCTCGCCCGCGGTCCGGCAGGACGCGGGCGGAGAGGGCCGCCGGGCGCGGATCAGCGGCAGTCGGTTCTCGCCTTGATCCAGTGGGGGTTCAGCGCGCCGTCTCCCTGGGCGGTGATCCCGGCCGCATCGGGGCCGGTGCTGGCACCGGAGCCGATCTTGGTCCACGTGTTCTGCGCCGTGCTGTAGTACCAGATGTCGCCGTTCGCCTTCACGGAGACGTTCCCATCCGCTCCCTGACCGTAGGTGCGGACGAACCCGGAGTTCTCCGGAACGGTCGCGAGCCGGGTGCCGTACTGCAGGACCCCGTCCTTGATCCAGTGGATCTCGAACGTCCCGCCCGGCCGCTGGGTCAGTCCGGCGGCGCTCGGCTCGGTGCTGGCTCCGGTGCCGACGAGGTCCCAGACGTTGCCCTGCGGGGTGTACCGCCAGATGTCGCCGTTCGACTTCACGGCGATCGTGCCGCGGGTGCCGAGGCCGTAGACGCGGACGAATCCGGAGTTGGTCGGCACCGTGGCCGCTGCGGTGCCGTACTGCAGGACTCCGTTCTTGATCCAGTGGACGTTCAGGGTCCCGGCCGGGTTCGCGGAGATGCCGGCCGCGCTCGGCTCGGTGCTGGCGCCGGTGCCCAGAAGGGTCCACTCGTCGGCCTGGCGGTTGTACCGCCAGATGTCGCCGTTCGCCTTGATGGAGACGTTCCCGTCCGCGCCCTGACCGTAGGTGCGGACGAATCCGGAGTTGTTCGGAACAGTCGCGAGCGCCTTGCCGTACTGGAGGACTCCGTCCTTGATCCAGTGCGCGTTGTAGGTTCCGTCCGGCTGCTGCGTGAGCCCGGATGTGCTGGGCTCCGTGGAGGCGCCCGTGCCGAGCTTCTGCCAGCCGTCCGACCGCCGGTACTGCCAGATGTCGCCGTTCGCCTTGACGGAGACGTTGCCGTTCACACCCTGCGAGGAGGTGTGGATGAATCCGGAGTTCTCGGGAACAGTGGCGAGGCCCGTGCTGTACTGCAGGTCGCCGGTCTGGCGGACCGGGAACGGGGCGTTCGTCTTCGCCGAGCCGCCGAAGGCGAGGGCCGAGCCGGTCGAGGGGCCCGCGATGACGCCGCCGACCGGGATGGTGGCGACTCCGTTCGCGTCGGTCACGAAGGTGTCGGTCCCGCTCCCTCCGAAGCGGAAGCCGGGCGGGGTGTTCACCCGCACGGGGACGTTCGCGACGTTGCCGCCGGTGAGGGTCAGCGTGATCGGCGCCGTGTTGGGCATGCACGCGATCATGGTCGGGATGGAGCTGAACACGAGGGTCTGCGTGGCAGAGGCGGCGGCGGCCGGGGTGGCCGTCGCTGCGGCGATCACGGGCAGGGACCAGGTGGCGCCGGCGACGACGGTGCGTCGCCTCAGCGGACCCTGCTCAGCGGGAGAGTTGTCGGAAGTCACAGTGAAGCTCCTCGGTCTGTCTTCTCGCCGGCGGCCTGCTCGGAGGACGGTCGTCGTCCGCTCGGCCGCTTCGGCGGGTACGACGGGCGCCGTACCGCTGGGGAGTCTTCCCGCGGGCGGGCGGTCGGCCCAAGCGCTCGGGGGCAGGTGAGGAGGAAGTGGCGCTGCCGTGAGGAGGGAGTGGTGAGCTCCGACGCCGCTCCGAGTCGCGATCGCCCTCCTGACCCGGTGATCCCGTCGGTCGCACGCTGCCGCCGGGGCGCCGCCGGGGCGCCGGCGGCGCGGTGAGCGGGAGCGTCGCCGTCCGCTGTGACCGGTCCGGTGACAAACGGAGCACGCGCGGGCTGCGAATCACTCCCGTGGTGAGGCGTCAGCGTGCCCGCGAGGAGGGGGCGCCCGATGAGGTCGAGATCGGCCGAGATGTACCGGCGGATGGCCGAGCACTGGAACGGCGTGGAGGCCCGTTCTGGACTGCGGGTCGAGGCGACGGGCTCGCTCGGCTTCGAGATCGCCAGACTGTGGATCCCCGGTGGCTGCGTTCTCGAGCAGAAGCCGCAGTCGCGCTGCCCGCCGGGCGCGCATCTGCTGCTGGTCGTCGAGGGCGGAGGACGCATCCGACAGGACGGACGGATGCTCGAGTGCGGCAGTGGTGATCTGGTGGTCATCGACGCGGAGCCGCGGACCGGGGCGCGCTTCCCCCGCTCGACCGTGATCTACGCCTGGGTGCTCGGCGAGCGGGCGCTGGAGCAGCGCTGGCTCACGGAGCGCTTCGGCGAGGTCCTGCCCGTCGCCGGCTGCTTCCTGGCCCCGGCGCGGGCGCTGATGAACGGTCTCCTCGACGGCGACCACGCTCTGGCGGAGCAGCCCGCCGTCGCCCGGGCGGGCGAGGCCTTCCTGAAGGAGCTGGTCGAGGGCTCCGCACCGCGCAGGCGTCCCCGCGCCGAGGACGTCTACGGGGAGGCCATGGCCCTGATCGAGGAGCGCCACCGCGATCCCGCCTTCACCGCCGCCCGGCTCGCCCGCGAGCTCCTGGTGTCGGAGCTGACGCTGGCTCGCGCGTTCTCCTTCCTCGGGCGGACGGCCGACGACGAGCTCGAGCGGCGCCGGGCGGGCACCCTCCTGCTCCTGATCGGCGGGCGGTCCCTGGCGACGGCCGACTTCGCGCGCTCGGCCGAGGAGGCGGGCTTCGCCTCCGAGGGGAGCGCTCGCCGCGCGCTGTGGCGGCTCTCCCAGCGCCGCTGACCGCGACGGTCCCCGTGGCCGTCCTCCCGGTCCGGCGACGGCGTGCGGCCGGATTCCGAGCGCGAGGCGCGGAGGCCTGGGAGATCCGTGCGAACGTCCGGCGGTGATCGACAGATGAGGGATTCTGTTCGTTCGACGCGGAGGAGGCGGGAGATGGGGGCCGCAGAGGAGCGGATGCAGGCGTTCGCTCGCGCCTGGTACGAGCGCGGGACCGGCGCTCCCGGTCTGCGGATGGACGCAGCGGACGGACCGGGACTCGCGCTGACGCGGGTGTGGGGGCCGAACGGGATCAGGGTCGCCCCCTCGCCGTCGGTCGACAGGGCGGACAGGCCGGCGGGCGTTCACATCTCCCTGATCGTCGAGGGCGGGGGAGAGGTCGTCCTCGACGAGGGCGTGCTCGAGGCGACGCCGAACAGCGTCCTGCTCCTCGACGCCAGGGTCCCGGCGCGCATCGACTACCGGCGGCCGACCGTCTCGTACACCTGGAGCTTCGACGCCGCCGTGCTCGAGCACCGGTGGGTCCGCGAGCGGATCAACGAGGTCGTGCCGGTGCGCGAGTCGGTCTGGACGCCTGCCCGTGCCCTCGCCAACAGTCTGATCGAGGGGGATCCGGCCGTGCTCGGGGCCGCCGGCGTGAGGCGGGCGAGCGAACTGCTGCTGGAGGGGATCGTCGAGCACAGCGCTCCGCGGGTCCGGACCCGGAGCGCCGACCAGGTCTACGCGGAGGCGATCCCGGTGATCGAGGCGCGCCACCGCGACCCGGCGTTCTCCGCCGCGGTGCTCGCCCGGGAGCTGCTCGTCTGCCCCCGCATGCTCGCGCAGGCTTTCGCGTTCCTCGGCCGCACGCCGGCGGAGGAGATCGAGACGCGCCGGGCGGGCACCCTCCGGCGCCGGATCGGCCTGCGGCGGCGGGGCCCTGCCGACTTCGCCCGCCTCGCCGAGGAATGCGGCTACGCCACCCGCGAGCAGGCCGCGCTGACGCTCTGCCGCTCCGCCTCCTGAGGCCGGCGGAGCGCCCCGGACACGACGGCGCCCCCTCGTCCGCGGAGGGACGAGGGGGCGCCGGGGGAGATCGGGCGGGAGCCCGGTCAGGTCTTGCTGCGGGCCATGACGGCGCGCTGGAGGAGGACGAAGACCAGGAGGATGCCTCCGGTGATGATCGTGGTCGCCTCCGGCGGGATGCCGCCGTCGCGGGTGATCAGGACGTTCATCAGTCCGAGCACCAGGGCGCCGACCACCGAGCCGAGCACGAACCCGACGCCGCCGGTGAGCAGCGTGCCGCCGATGACGGTCGCCGCGATGGCGTCGAGCTCCCAGCCGGTGCCGGTGATGTTCTGCGCGCTGCCGAGGCGGGCGGTGTAGACCACACCGGCGAGACCGGCGAGCGTGCCGCTGATGATGTAGATGAACAGCTTGGTCCGCACCACCGGGAGGCCCATCAGGGCCGCCGACTGCTCGGAGCCGCCCATCGCGTAGACCGTGCGGCCCAGGCGGGTGCGGTGCAGCACGAAGAACGCGCCGGCCACGACGAGGATCGCGATGATCACGCCGGGGCTGATGACGAAGTCGTTGACCTTCGGGCCGTCGATCAGCTTGATCGGCGTGGCCAGGCTCAGCACGGCCGAGTCCTCGGGGAGGCGCTCCGGGACGGTGCTCAGCATGGAGGCGAGACCGCGGGCCAGGAACATCATCGCGAGCGTCGCGATGAACGGCTGCACGTTGAAGTACTGGATCAGGACGCCAGAGATCACGCCGAACAGGGCGCCGATCACGACCATCAGGACCATCACGAGCCAGGGGTTCCAGCCGGCGTTGATCAGGAGCACGCCGCTCACGCTGCTGAACGCGATCACCGCGCCGACCGAGAGGTCGATGCCGCCGGTGAGGATCACGAAGGTGAGGCCCACGGCGAGGATGATCAGGTGCGCGTTGTTGACCAGCAGGTTCGAGATCGTGCTCGCCTGAAGGATCCGGCCGTAGGCGGCCTCGCCGTAGACGATCATCCCGAAGAAGATGATCAGCGCGGCCAGGGTGGGCAGCTTGTCCAGGTGCTGGCTCAGCCAGCCGCGCGCCCCGGAGGTGCGCTTGGTGCTCGCCGGAGGGGCGGAGCGGGTCATCACGGCACTCATGCGGGGATCGCCTCTTTCTGCGGGACGCTGCGGCGCGCCTCGCGACGGGACTTGAAGGCGGAGCGGACGCGCTCGGACTGCAGGAGGCAGAGCGCGACGATGACGATCGCCTTGAAGGCGGGCGTCGCGGAGGACGAGACTCCGAGGAACACGACGGTCTTGTCGAGGGTGGCGATCAGGATCGCGCCCACGGCGGCACCGGTGATGTTGAACTTGCCGCCGGCGAGCGAGGTGCCGCCGATGACGACCGCGAGGATCGCGTCGAGCTCGAGCTGGTAGCCGGTGCGCGAGACGTCGACCGTCATCACGCTCGCCGTGGCGAACACGCCCGCGACTCCGGCGAGGATGCCGCTGCCGATGTAGGCGGTCATCAGCAGGCCCCGGCGGTTGATGCCCGCGAGGCGGGCCGCCTTCGGGTCCATGCCGATGGCCTCGATCATCAGGCCGAGCGCGCTGCGGCGCACCAGGACTCCGACGACCACGACGATCGCGATGGCGAGGAGGAACACGACCGGGAGCCCGAAGACGTACCCGTTCGCGACCCAGCGGAAGGGCTCGTTGGTGGCGGCGGTGTTCTGGCCGCCGGTGATGACCTTCGCCAGGCCGCGGCCCGCGAGCATCACGACGAGCGTGCTGATGAAGGGCTGGAGGCCCACCACCGAAACCAGGACGCCGTTGACGGCTCCGAGCACGGCGGCCACGAGGAGGGCGAGTGCGAAGGCACCCGCTGCGGCGCCGAGCGAGTCGGGCGCTCCCGCGGAGTTGAGGAACTCCATCGAGACGGCGCCGGCGACGACCATGATCGAGCCGACCGAGAGGTCGATGCCCCCGGTCGCGACGACCAGGCACATGCCGACGGCGATCATCAGGATCGGAGCGGCGGCGCGGGCGATGTCGATGACGTTGCCGACGAGGTAGCCGGTGGTCGGGCTGACCGAGACGGCCAGGTAGCCCGGGTCCTTGACGACGTTGACGAGGAGGAGCAGGGCGATCGCCACGACTCCCCAGAAGTACTGGCGGCGGATGATCCCGCCGAGGACGGATCCCCGGGCGGGTCGGGTGTCGCTGCTCATGATGCGGCCTCCTGCGTGGCGCTCTCGAGGACGACGACGTCCTCGTCGACGACTCCCTCTGCGGCGATGGTAGTGACGATCGACTCCGCAGTGACAGCGGGACCGTTGAGGATCTCCGCGATCACGCGGTGGTCCTTCAGGACGATGATGCGGTCGCTGAGGCGGACGACCTCGTCGAGCTCGGACGAGATGAAGACCACGGCGACGCCCTCGCCGGCGAGGGCGACGACCTTCTCCTGGATCTCGGCCTTCGCTCCGACGTCGATGCCGCGGGTCGGCTCGTCGAGGATGAGGATCTCGGGGGCGGTGGCGAGCCAGCGGCCGAGGAGGACCTTCTGCTGGTTGCCGCCGGAGAGCTTGCTGATCGGGCGGTCGGGGTCGGCCGGGCGCACGTTGAGCTCGACGAGGTACTTGCCGACGATCTCGTCCTTCTCCTTCTTGGAGAGGGGGCGGGCCCAGCCGCGCTTGGCCTGCACGCCGAGGATGAGGTTCTCGCGGACCGAGAGGTCGCGGATGATGCCCTCGTCGCGGCGGTTCTCGCTCGAGAACGCGATCTTGTGGGCGAGACCGGCGGTCGGCGTCGGGACGTCGATCTTCTTGCCGTGCATCGTGATCTCGCCGGTGTCGGGCTTGTCGACGCCGTAGATCAGGCGCGCGAGCTCGGTGCGGCCGGAGCCGAGGAGCCCGGCGAAGCCGACGACCTCGCCGCGGTGCAGCGTCAGGTCGGTGCTCTCGATGGAGCCCTTCTTGCCGATGCCCTTCGCGGTGTAGAGCGGGGCGTCGCGGTAGAGGTGGTCCTGGCTCTCGCGCTCGGAGTCGAGGGAGCGCAGCGCCGCGATGTCCTTGCCGATCATCTTCGAGATCAGCGAGGTGCGGTCGAGCTCGTGGGTCAGGTACTCGCCGACGAAGGTGCCGTTGCGCAGCACCGTCAGGCGGTCGCTGATCGCGTAGACCTGGTCGAGGAAGTGCGAGACGAAGAGGATCGCGACGCCCTCCGCACGGAGGCGGCGGATGACGACGAAGAGGTTCTCGACCTCGTTCGCGTCCAGGCTCGAGGTCGGCTCGTCGAGGATGAGCACCTTGGAGTCGCTCACCGTCGAGCGGCTGATCGCGACCAGCTGCTGCATCGCGATCGAGAGCGAGGCGAGCGACTGGCGCGTGTTGAGGTGGCCGAGGCCGAGCTTCTCGAGCGCGACCTTCGCGGCCTGGTGGGTGGCCTTCCAGTTGATGCCGAAGGGTCCGCGGACCTCGTAGCCGAGCATCACGTTCTCTCCGATGGAGAGGTTCGTGACCAGGTTGACCTCCTGGTACACGGTGGAGATGCCCGCGGCCTGCGAGTCGGCGGTGCCGGTCAGGCGACGGGTCTCCCCGTCGATCACGATGTCTCCGCTGTCGATGCGGTAGACGCCGGTGAGGGCCTTGATGAGCGTGGACTTGCCGGCGCCGTTCTCACCCATGAGGGTGTGGACCTCGCCCGGGAACAGGCGGAAGTCGACGCCGTCGAGGGCTTTCACGCCGGGGAAGCTGATCGAGATGTTCTTCATCTCGACGATCGGAGGCGAACCTGTCATGTCGCGTCGTTCCGTTCTCGAGCGGGGCGCAGCCGAACAGGTGCGCCGAAGGGTCGGAGCGACCGGGGCCGGCGGGTGGGCCGGCCCCGGTCGCTCCGGGGGAGTGGTGCCGCGTCGAGGACGACGCCGGGCGACCGGTGGTGCTGAGCGACTAGAACTTGCGGTCGGGCAGCGCGGTGGTGGCGGCCTCGGGCGAGTCGAAGGTCTCGCTCGGGACGACGATCGAGGACTCGACCGTCTCGCCGGCCAGGGTCTTCTCGACCGCGTCGAGGGCGGTCTCGCCGAACAGCGGGTTGTACTCGGCGACGAAGCTCAGCTCGCCGTCGGCCAGCGCCTGCAGGGCGTTCTTGGTGCCGTCGATCGTGGCGATCTTGACGTCGGTGCCGGGGGTGAGGCCGGCCTCCTGGACGGCCTGGACAGCGCCGAGGCCCATCTCGTCGTTCTGTGCGAAGACCAGCTGGACGTCGTTGTTGTTCGACTTCAGGACGGTCTCGAAGACGCTCTTGGCCTCTTCGGTGGACCAGTTCGCGGTCTGTGCGCCGATCTTGGTGAACTTCGAGTCGGCGCCGATGACCTCGTCCCAGCCTTCGTTGCGCTCGTTGACGACCGAGACGCCCGCGGGGCCCTCGAGCGTGAAGTACTTCGCGCCGCTCGGGAAGGTGGTCTTGGCCCAGTCGGCGACCGAGGTGCTGACCGCGATGTTGTCCGGCGCGATGCGGGTCACGTAGAGGTCGGTGTTGTCCGGCTCGATGCCGCGGTCGATCAGGATGACCGGGATCTCGGCCTCCTGGGCGCGCTCGAGCGAGTCCTCCCAGCCGGAGCCCTCCGTGGCGGAGAGCAGGATGATGTCGACGCCCTCGTCCACGAAGGAGGTGAAGGAGTCGATCTGCGACTTCTGGTCTCCGTTGGTGGCGGGTGCGTACTTCAGGTCGAAGCCGGCGTCCTTGGTGAACGTGTCCTCGATGTTGGTCTCGTTCGCCTGGCGCCACGCGCCCTCGGGGCCGACGGCCACGAAGCCGACGGTGGTGAGGTCACCGCTCGAGCCGGAGCCCGAATCGGTGCCGGAACCGCCCGAGCAGCCCGCGAGTCCGAACGCGAGTGCGCCGACTGCTGCGAAACCCAGGAACTGGCCGATACGCCTCGTCTTGGACATAGATCTCCTCCTTGAGATCGCGGGCACGAAGAGAGTGCCCGAGATGGTGGACCCCGAAGGGCCTCGAATGCGGGCCTAGCGGCCCGAGGTGCGGTGAGTGCAGGATGTGCAGTGGGCGCCGGCCGAAGCAGCGCCACGTCGAAATGTTACCGTGAACAATTCTTGTGACGCAACAGCACGGCGGTGCGCTTCGGTAACGATCCGGTCGCGGGGCCCGCAGGGCCCGATGGCAACTCTCTGCCCGGTGGTCGGGCCCGGGAGTAGCTTCCCTGGCCATGATGCTCCCTCGATCGCGCTCCGTCCCCGCGACGGCCGCGACGGCGGCCCTCGTGCTCGCGCTCTGCGGATGCTCCGCGGACGGCACGGCGGCCCGCCGCGCGGCCGACGCCTTCCTCTCCGCGCTCGCCGACGGCGACGGCCGCGCGGCGTGCGCGCTGCTCACCGATTCCGCCCGCGAGGCCGTGGAGGACCGGTAGGGCGACTGCCCCGGCGGCGTGCTGGAGCTCGGGATCGCGGAAGACGGAGCAGGGGACGCCGAGGTCTACGGCCGGGCGGCGATCGTGCGCTCCGGCGGCACCGCGGTGTTCCTCACTCCGGGCGACGACGGCTGGCTGGTGCGCGCGGCGGGGTGCACGCCGGTGGCGGACGCGCCCTTCGACTGCGTCCTGGACGGGAGCTGACGTGCGCACCGCTTCCGCCCTGTACTACGCCGTGATCGTGCTCGGCCTGATCGGGTTCTTCGCCGTCGGGATCCTCGGGAGGTGAGCCGGATGCGCCGCTTCCTGCGCGAGAACGGACTCTCGCTGTTCTTCCTCGCGATCTTCCTGCTCGCTCTCGCCGGGCAGTCGTTCGCCGGGCTCGCCGCGTACAACGACACCCAGGTCGCGGAGGGGCTGCGGGAGGTCGGCTACTGGCGCTTCGTCACCTCCTCCGACTTCGCGATCGACGTCGCCGAGAACTGGCAGTCGGAGTACCTCCAGTTCTTCCTCTACATCGGCGCGACCGTCTGGCTCGTGCAGCGCGGCTCGCCCGAGTCGAAGCGGGTGGGCGAGGAGAGCCTCGAGACCGACGAGCAGCAGAAGGCGGGGGCGTCCGCGGAGGACGACTCGCCGCCCTCGGCGTCCGCCGGCGGCGTGCGGCAGGCGCTGTTCTCGCACTCGCTGCTGCTGGTGATGGGGGTGGTGTTCCTGCTGTCCTGGGCGGCGCAGTCGGTGACGGGCGTCGTGGCCTACAACGAGGAGCAGCTGACGAGCCTGGAAGCGCCCGTCGACTGGCTCGGCTACGTCTCCTCCGCCGACTTCTGGAACCGGACGCTCCAGAACTGGCAGTCGGAGTTCCTCGCGGTGGGCAGCATGGCGGCGCTCGCCGTGTTCCTGCGCGAGCGCGGGTCGAGCGAGTCGAAGAAGGTGGGCGACCCGCACGGGCGGACGGGGATCTGAGCGGTCAGGGGGCGTCGGATCGGACGCGGATCTCGTCGCCCTCGAGGGCGAACCGCAGGGACGTGCCGATCGGGAACCGCTCGCGCAGGGCCTCCGGCGCCGCCGACGTCACGGTGAACTGCGCGACCGCGGGGAACGCTCCGGCCGTGCAGCCCTGGAAGAACAGGCCGTCCTGCGGCTCGGCGGTCCGCACGATGGAGAGGCACGAGCCGGCGCTCGAGGAGCGGCGCTGCCGGACGACGGTGAGCCCCGTGTCGGCGGGCAGGCTCTGCCGCACGACGGTGAGCCCGCCGAAGTCCTCGGTGGTGACCGATCCGTCGAACCCCAGTCCCTCCCAGCCGGGGAGGTCGGTGCCGTTCGACAGCGGCAGCACGGCGACCTCGCGGCCGGGCTGTCCGTCCCCGGCGGTGGCGAGGAGGGTGGCCCCCGCGGCGACGGCGGCCGTCGCGGCCAGCGCGGCGAGGAGGAGGAGGCCGCGCCGACGGGAGCGGCGGGGCGGGACGTGGCCGAAAGGGTCGGACTCCTCGTCGGCGGAGGCGTCCGCGGAAGGTGCCGCGTCCTCCGGCGCCGCGTCCCCGGAGACCGCGGGAACCAGCGCGTCCGGCAGTGCGGTGCCGAGGGCGGGGCGGACGCGGGCCTCGAGCGCGGAGAGCCGGGCGAGCGCGCCGGGGTCCCGCTCGATGTCGGAGCCTCGGCCGTAGGCGCGCCGCTGCAGCTCCGCGAGCTCGTCCGGTCGCTGATCGTCCACCCCCGGATCCTCGCAGGCCCGGCGCCCGAGCGGGACCCGCCGGCGCGTCGAGGTCCTGGCGGTCGAGCAGCCCGGACGGCTCATCGAGACCCGGTGGACGGTGCGGCCGCTCGGCCGGCGGGGGAGGTCAGTCGTCGTCGTCGTCGAGGTCGTCGTCGCGGTCGGCGGCGATCATCTCGACGATCGTGTCGACGGTGAGCCAGGGGCCGTTGCTGACCTCGCCGATCTTCTCGCGGTCCTTGAAGACGACGATGCGGTCGCTGAGGCGCACCACCTCCTCCAGCTCGGACGAGATGTAGACGACGGTCACCCCCTCCTTCGCGAGCTGCGCGATGTGCGCCTGGATCTCGACCTTCGACGCCACGTCGATCCCGCGCGCCGGCTCGTCGAGCACGAGCAGCCGCGGACGGGTCGCGAGCCACCGCGCGAGGACCACCTTCTGCTGGTTGCCTCCGGAGAGGTACTTCACCGGGATGTCCGGGTCGGCCGGCGAGATGTTCAGCGCCTCGACGTAGGTGCGCACCAGGGTGTCGGTCTCGGCGGCCGACAGCGGGTGCGCCCAGCCGCGCAGAGCCTGCAGGCCCAGCACGAGGTTCTCGCGGAGGGAGAGGTCGCCGATGATCCCGTCCTCGCGGCGGTTCTCGCTCGAGTGGGCGATGCGGTGGCGCAGGCCCGACACCGGGTCGGAGATGCGGGCGGGCTCGCCGTCGATCAGCACCTCGCCGGTGTCCGGCTTCTCGACCCCGCTCACCAGCGACGCCAGCTCGGTGCGCCCCGAGCCGCGCAGGCCCGCGAAGCCCACGATCTCGCCGCGGTGCAGCTCCAGATCGGTCGGGCCCACGGCGCCGCGGCGGCCGATCCCGTGCGCGCGGTAGATCGCCGGGCCGACCGGCTGGCGGCGGTGCTCGCGGCGGTCGGAGCCGATCTGCCGCAGCGCGTCGATGTCCTTGCCGATCATCTTCGCGATCAGCTCGGCGCGGTCCATGGTGTGCGCCGGGTACTCGCCGACGGTGCCGCCGTCGCGGAGCACCGTCAGCCGGTCGCTGAGGGTGAGGACCTGCTCGAGGAAGTGCGAGACGAACAGGATCGCGACGCCCTGGTCGCGCAGCCTCCGCAGCACCGTGAAGAGGCGGGCCACGTCGCTGAGGTCGAGGCTGGAGGTGGGCTCGTCGAGCACGAGCACGCGCGGACGGTCGACCATCGCGCGGCTGATCGCGACAAGCTGGCGGATCGCCGGCGAGAGCGAGCGCAGCGGCAGGTGCGGGTCGAGGTCCTCCAGGCCCAGCTCGGCGAGCATCTCAGCCGCGCGGTGGTGGGTGCGCGACCAGGAGATGCCGAAGCGGCCGCGGACCTCGTGTCCGAGCATCACGTTCTCGCCGATGCTGAGGTTGTCGGTGAGGCGCTCGTCCTGGAACACGGCCGTGATGCCCGCTGCCTTCGCCTCCGCCGGACCGCTGAAGCGCCGCGCGACGCCGTCGACGAGGATCTCGCCCGCGTCGGGCTGGTGGATGCCGGTGAGCGTCTTGATCAGCGTGGACTTGCCCGCGCCGTTCTCGCCCATCAGCCCGTGGATCTCGCCCGGCACCAGCCGCAGGTTCCCGTCCTTCAGAGCGGGTCCGGAGGCGAAGGAGACGCGGATGCCGGTCATCTCGACGACGGGTGCCGCGGAGCTCCGGGTCGTCCTCGATGAGATCGCCACGTGCCGTCCTCGGTTCGTGTGCGGCGCGCCGTCAGGGTCCGGCGTGCCAGGGGCTGCCGCCGATGATACGCGAGCGCATGCGGCGGGACGGGAACAGGAGGGTCACGATCGGGGAGCGGCCGTGGAGGAGCGGATCACCAGCTCCGTGGGGATCCGGGTGCGCTGCGGGATCTCCTGGCCGCGGATCCTCGCGTGGATCACCTCGGCGACCGTCGTCCCGAGCTTGTCGAAGTCCTGGCGGACCGTCGTCAGCGGCGGGAGGAAGTGGCGGGCGGTGGGCAGGTCGTCGAAGCCGACGATGCTCACGTCCTCGGGCACGCGGATCCCGCGCTCGACGAGGCCGTGGATCACTCCGAGCGCCATCTCGTCGTTCGCGACGACCATCGCGGTGAAGTCGGGCACCGACTGCAGGCTCGCGGCGAAGTCGTACCCGGAGTCCGGGGTCCAGTCGCCGATGACGATGGGGCGCTCGTGCATCCCCCACGACTTCGCGCGGCTGTGGAAGGCGCGCTCGCGGGCGCGCGCGTCGAGCCAGTCGAGGGGGCCGGAGAGGTGCAGCACGTCGCGGTGGCCGAGGTTGCCCAGGTGGTCGACGGCCTGGAACATGCCGGCCTGCTGGTCGACCGAGACGGTGAGGAAGCTCGGATCCTTGTCGCTCTTCACCACGAGCGTCGGCACGCCGATCTCGACGGTGCGGAGGGTCGCCACGGAGGAGGAGCGCGGCGCGATCACGCAGAGCGCGTCGATCCCGAGGCCCATCAGGTGGGCGATCGCGTCGGTGGGGGTCATCTCAAGGTCCGGCCGCAGCGCGACGGAGGTGATCGAGTACCCCTTCTCGCGGGCGGCGCGCTCGATCGCGCGGAGGGTGCTCGACGGCCCGTACTCGGCGCCGCTCTCGATCATCACGCCGATGCGGTCGGTGCGCTGCGTGACGAGGGAGCGGGCGGCGATGTTCGGCCTGTAGTTGAGCTCGTCGACCGCCTCGAGGACCTTCTGGCGGGTCGACTCCTTGATGTTGGGGTGCCCGCTGAGCACGCGCGACACGGTCATGTGCGAGACGCCCGCGACCGCCGCGACATGGCGGAGGTTCGGCCGATCGGCCATGAGAGGACCTCCTCCGCTCCCCGGGCGGGTGAGCCGCGCCACCCCGGCGCGGACGAGGCTCAGAGGGCTCGGCTGCCGGGGGTGGCACCAGCATAGTCAGGCGGGGCCGACCTCCCGGTGGGCGCCTCCTGAGCGGGCGGGCACCGTCCGTTCCGCTGCGGGATCCGCCGTGGCGCGGGGCGGGCGGGTCCGTCCCGGTCGCGTCGCTCTCACTGCGGTCCTCGATGATCGAGGGGGCTCCGGCGCCCCTGCCGCCGGGGAGCTCCGTGAAGCGGAGGACATGCGGTTCCCTGCTGCGCTCGATGTCGCGGAGGCACGAATCGACTGTCGACTCCGCGTTCGGAGACTCGGAGTAGAAGCTCTTCTCGAGAGAGCACTCGTACGGGCCGTGCTCACGAGCGATGACATGAGCCGTACGGCTGCGGAGAAGGATCTCGGCACGAGCCAGTCGAGCACGCAGGCTCTGCCGCAGCGCTTCATCTGCGTCGCAGACCGCTCGGACGTCCTCGAACGAGACTCCGTCCGCGAACGAGTCGTCCCCGTCGTGCGGAGCCCGCTGGAAGTAGCGGGCGTACCCGGAGAAGCGGTAGTAGTTCTGCGCGGCCAGGTAGCTCGTGCAGGCCTCCCCGTCGGCGATGCCGAGCCCGCGGTCACGGAGGAGCTGGACCTGCTGCTTCCACGACAGGCTCGGTTTCCGTGCCATCGCAGTACCTCGGTGCCGAAGAAAAAGGCCCCTCCCATGTGAGCATCGCGGAGAGGCTTGGGAGGGGGTCGATCGGATCGAATCTACCAGGCGTCCCTCAGCCGTGGTCCCTGCGGCGCCACTCGACCAGCAGGTGGCACGAGTGCTGATCGGACCATCGCCGCAGGACGGAGAGGGCCGACCGCCGCGGCGCCGAACGCTGCGGGTCTTCGAAGGCGCGGGGCGGGCGAGTACTCTCGGGAGCCTCATGGCACGCGACAACGAACCGACCGTCACCCTCACCGATCCGCTCGAGGAGCGCCTGCGCGCGCAGGTCGCCCGCGAGGGGGAGCGCAACGTCGCTCTGCGATCCGCGGCCCTGCTCACCGGCGGGTACGAGGGCGAGTCCTTCCTCCTCACCGTGGGCGGCGAGCACGCCGACGGGATCCTCAAGGGAGCGCCCTCCCTCTACTGGCCCGAGCTCTGGGGCGCCCGCGCGCTCCTCTACGTCTGGGACGACGACGCCGCCGACGCGGTGACCGCCGGACTCGCGAACCCCTCCTGGCGCGTCCGCGAGATGTGCGCCCGCGTCTGCGCCGAGCGCGTGCTGGGCGGGCAGAAGAAGCTGTCCCGCCTGACCACCGACGAGCACCCCCGGGTCCGCGCGGCAGGAGCGCGCGCTCTCGTGGCGGCCGCTCTGGCGGGGATCTCCTCCGGTCGCGACGCGAAGGGCGAGTTCGCGGCGAGCGTCGAGGCCGTCCTGACGGGCATGCTCCGCGACCCGGACCGCGACGTCCGCCGCGCCGCGCAGCAGTCGGCCTACGCGCTGCGGGACGCCCGCTCGGCCTGAGCGGACCGTCCGCCGGCGGTCGAGGCGTCGCGAAGGGCTGCCTCCCGGCTCCGATGACGACCGTTCGTGACGCCTCGGAGCCCCGGGGGCTCAGCCGACCAGGTGCGTCGCGCGCTCGAAGGCGCGCTTCAGCTCGTCGCGCTTGCGGGGCTGGCTCATCGCCCGCTGGCCGGGGCTCCACGAGTCGATGACCGTCGGGCCGTCGACCAGGTACGGCTCGATGTTCTTCTTCCAGCCGCTGGTCGGCGCGGTCCCGGCGTTGACGACGACCCGCAGGTCGGGGAGCAGCGGAAGGAGCCGGCGCAGCTCCATCGCGCCCTGCCGCACCTCGTCCGCGTCGGGGGCGCCGTCGAGCTGCCACGGCACGATGTTCCAGATCAGGGTGCGGGCGTGCAGTCCGACCTCGTCGCGGAGGGTCCAGGTCGAAGCGGCCGTCGCGTCGTCGTTGTCGACCGAGACGAAGCCGGAGCCGTCGGGGCCGGTCGACATCGGTCCCGGGGCCTCCAGCACGATGAGCGCGCGCGCCTCGACGCCGGCCTCGGCCGGGTCGAAGTCGGGCACCACGGCACCCGGATGCCTGCGGGTGCGCCGGGCGAGGAGCTCCTCGCGGAACGCCCGGAGGGGCTGCACCGAGGGCTCGTCCTCGAGCAGGGCCCGGCGCTCGTCGAGGGCGGAGCGGTCGCGGAAGCCGTACGGCTCGGTCAGGAACACCCTCCGAGGCTAGTCGCGATCCGCCCAGCCGCGGGAGGCGGGCCTGCGGGCGCCCTCCTGGGTGACCCCGCCAGGGCCTGGCTCGCGCCGCCCCCGGCTCCTACGGTCTGACTGCAGTCGAGAATCTGGACCGGAGGGGGTCACCGTGTCGGACGAGCCGTCAGTGAGCATCGGGGTTCCGTACGTCGAAGGGGGGTCGTCGCCGCAGGTGCTGGACGTGTACAGCAGGTCGGTGTCCCCGGCCGAGGACGCCGCTCGGCCGGCCGTCGTGCTGATCCACGGCGGCGGGTGGTTCCGGGGGGACAAGAGCAAGGAGCGGGCGCTCGCGACGATGCTGGTCGACGCCGGCTACCTCGTGTTCGCGGCGGACTACCGCGAGGCTCCGGACTCGGTCTTCCCGGCCAGCAGGGACGACGTGCTCGCCGCGGAGCGGTGGGCAGTCGCGTCCGAGTGGGCGTTCGACCGGAGCAGGCTGGCGTTCTTCGGCGGATCGGCGGGCGGGAACCTGGTCGTGGAGGCCGCGATCGCCACCGGTCGGCCCGCCGTCAGCTGGTCGGGGATGTTCGACCTCCTCGGCATCGTCGAGGCGACCGACGACCTCCCGGCCACGCCGACGACGCAGGACCTCGACGCCATGAAGAGCGCCGACATCAACCAGACCGGCCGGAACGACGCCTTCCTGCGCTGGACGATCCTCAACGAGGTCGGGGGCGACCGCGGGCTGCTCACCGCCGCCTCCACGACGCGCCACGCCTCCCCGGACGGCGGGCCGGTGTTCCTGGCCAACTCGCTCGGCGAGTTCGTCCCCGTGAGCGACGCGCAGGCCATGCAGGCGGCGCTCTCCGCGGTCGGAGTCGCCAGCACGCTGCAGCTGATCCCGGGCACCCGTCACGCCGAGGGGTACACGGAGGCGGCCATCGGCCCCTCGCTCGCCTTCCTCCGCGACGCCCTCCCGCCGGCCCGAGCATGACGACGACGGAGTTCGCCGGAGTCGGCAACGTCTTCTACTTCGTCGACGACCTCGACGCCGCTGTCGCCTGGTACTCGGCGCGGCTCGGGCGCGAGCCCGTCGTCCGCGGCGGGGCGCTCGTGGCCTACGACCTGGACGGCACCCGTCTGACGCTGCACGAGCGGGACGAGCTGAACCGGCCCGGACCCGACGGCACGAGCCCGTACTGGACGGTTCCCGACGTCGACGCCGTCGTCGCCGACTGGACGGCGAACGGCGCCGTCGCCCACCGCGGTCCGAAGACGGTGTTCACGGGGGAGCGGCTGTGCCAGCTGCTGGACCCGTTCGGCAACCTCTTCTCGGTGCGGCAGGCCGTGCCCCGTGACTGAGGACGTCGCTCCGGCTCCCGCCGCCCCGGCGCAGACGTCCGCGCCGGCGCAGCCGTCGGCCTGGGCGCCCATGGCGATCACCGCCTTCCGCGTGCTGTGGTTCGCCCAGCTGGGCAGCAACATCGGCACCTGGATGCAGACCGTCGGAGCCCAGTGGTACCTGGTCGAGGCGGCCGCGGGCGCGGCGGTCGTCGCGCTCGTGCAGACGGCCAGCCTGGCGCCCTCGATCCTCGTCGCCCTCCCCGCGGGCGTGCTGGCCGACTCGCTCGACCGGCGGCGGCTGCTCATCTGGGGGTCGTCGGCCAGCGCGCTGCTGGCGGCGGCTCTGACGGTCGTGGCGGCGGTCGGTGCGCTGACGCCGTGGACGATCCTGGCCTTCACCTTCCTCCTCGGCATCACCTCCACCCTGACCTCGCCCGCCTGGCAGGCGATCCAGCCGGAGCTCGTGCCCCGGAACCTGATCGCGGCGTCGTCGGCCCTCGGAGGGGTGACGGTGAACGGCGCGCGCGCGGTCGGCCCGGCCCTAGCGGGCGTCGTCCTCTCGGCGTTCGGCGCTCCGGTGGTCTTCGGCATCAATGCCCTGAGCTTCATCGGCGCGGTGCTCGCTCTGCTCTGGTGGAAGCGGCCGGCGCAGACCGGCCTCGACGACCGCGAGCAGTTCGGCGCCGCGCTGAAGGGAGGGATCCGGTACGTCGCCTCCGCGCACCTCGTCCGCCGGATCCTCCTCCGCTCCGCGCTCTTCGCCCTGCCGGCCAGTGCGCTCTGGGCGCTGCTGCCGCTCACCGCGAAGCGCCTCCAGCTCGACTCCAGCGGCTACGGCTTCCTCCTCGGGGCCCTCGGTGCCGGTGCCGTGCTCGGCGTCTTCGCCCTGCCGCTCGCCCGCCGGAAGCTCTCGGACGACGTCGTCATCGGGGCGAGCGCCGTGCTGTTCGCGGCGGGGACGCTCGCGGCGGCCTTCCTGCCCCTCGTCCCGGCGCTGCTGCTGCTGGTCCTCGCGGGGCTGGCCTGGATCGGCACCCTCACCGTGCTGAACGCGGCACTGCAGCTCACACTGCCGCAGTGGGTGCGGTCCCGCGGAGCCTCGATCTACATCCTGGTCTTCATGGGGACCATGGCGGTCGGGTCGATCGGCTGGGGCCTGGCCGCGCAGGTGCTCGGCACCGCGCCCGCGTACGCCGCGGCGGCCGCTCTGCTCCTCCTCGTGGCGGCCAGCGTGCGGGTGCTGCCCCTGCTGCCGGGGACGGGAACCGTCGACCGCAGCATCTCGATGTCGTGGCCCACGCCCACGCTGGTGTTCGAGCCGGAGCCGACGGACGGGCCGGTGATGGTGCAGATCTCGTGGACGGTCCGCCCCGACTCCCTCGCGGACTTCCGATCGGCCATGCGGCTGCTGGAGAGCTCCCGCCGCCGGACCGGCGCCTCGCGGTGGGCGCTCTACCGGAGCGGGGAGGAGGCCGACGTGCAGCTGGAGACGTTCATGGTGCCCTCGTGGGGCGAGTTCCGGCGGCAGGAGACCCAGCGGCTCACCGGCCGCGACCGCGAGATCCGCGCGGCGGCGCTGACCCACGCCGACGGCGATCCCGTCGAGCGGCACTTCTTCCCGAGCGCGACGCCCTCCTCCTGAGAGCGGGAGCGGCGGCGAGCCGTCCCCGTGATCGACGAGACGGCCGGCGTGCGAGCGGTGTCTCGGCGGATGTCTCGCCCCGCGTCCCGGGCGCGAGGGCGGAGGTGCGCCGCGGTCAGCCGCCGACGGTGGAGCCGAAGCCGGACTTGCCGGAGGCGCCGAAGCCGCCGGAGAGGGTCGCCTTCGAGCCGACGGTCGAGCCGGCCGGCGCGCGCTGCACGACGTCGGGCTGGGTCGCTCCGCGGGCCGCGAAGCCGCCGGACGCGACGGGCGCCCAGCTGGTCGCCCGCGTCGAGTTCCAGCGCGAGGACGCGAAGATCAGCGGGCCGAGCCAGAAGCCGCCGGCGTAGTGCCCGCGGTACTCGTCGGTCGCCTCGCACAGCTGCTCGGGGTCGTCGCCGACCTCCTCGCCCTGCGCCTGGAGCTGGGCGATCTGCTCCCGCACGTCGGCGAGGCAGTCCTCGCGGCTCGCGTAGACGGGGCGCTCGGCGTTCTCGGGGATGACGTAGTCCTGGCCGTCCGCTCCCGTGGCGACGACGCCGTCGGTCGAGGGGCCGCCGTTCGCGAGGGCGACGGCGAGGCCGACCGCGCCGACCGCGACCGCGCCGCCGATGAGCAGGCCGCGGCGGTTCTTCGCGATGCCGCTGATGCCGACGCTCCGGGAGCGGTGGGGAGCGGTGCGGGTGGGGCCGTCGCCGCGGCCGGTGCCGCCGCTCGAGCCGCCGCTCGGCGTGCCGGAGCCCGCCGCGGGCTCGCGGCTGCCCCAGTCGTTCCCGGAGTTCGGCGTCCCGGAATCGCCGGGGGTGCGGTCGTCGTCCGTCATCGGGTCTCCTCGTCCTGCGGGCGGGCCGCGCGGGTGTCCTGCGGCCGGTCGTGCTCGGGGGCGCCGTACTCGGGCGCGGGGGTGCCGGACGCGGGAGCGCCGTAGGCGGGGGTGGCGCCGTGCCCGGGGCGGGAGGCGGCCGACGCGGCGTCCGCGTCCGTCGCGGCCCCGTCGCTCCGTCCGCCCTCGATGTAGTGGGGGACGAACTCCGCCAGGTCGCCGGTGATCAGGCTGCTCGTCTCGCGCACGTCGATGCCGGCCGGGGTCTCGCCGACGATCCAGCTGCCGATGACGACGGTCTTCCCGTCGACCCGGGCCAGCTCGGCGCGCTCCTGGTGGATGAAGCCCTCGGCGCCGTAGCTCCCGCCGTTCTCGGCGACGACCGAGCCGTCGGCGTCGAGGACCGTCACGTTGGCGCCCTCCCGCCCCAGGCGCGGCTTGCGCACCTGGGCGGTGCCGGGCAGCGGATGCACGGAGGCGGGCAGCAGGTTCGGGTGGCCGCGGAACATCTCCCACAGCACCACCAGCAGCTGCTTGTTGCTGAGCAGGAGCTTCCACGCCGGCTCGACCCAGCGGGTGCGCTCGCGCCGGTCGAGGAGCAGGCCGCCGAACTGCTCGCCGAGCATCCACTCCCACGGGTACAGCTTGAATACGTGGCGGATCGGCTCGCCGTCGCCGTCGAGGAAGCCGGCGCCGTCGAACTCGTAGCGGATGTCCTCGACGAAGATCAGCTTGGGGTCGAAGCCGGCCTGCGCCGCGGTCTCGGCCATGTAGGCGACGGTGTCGGCGTCCTCGACGATCAGCTCGCCGTCTCCGGAGTCGTGCAGCGACGCGAGGTGCAGGCGGGCGCCCTCGTCGAGGCTCCAGCGCTCGAGGCGGAGGTGGCGCCACTGCTCGACGAGCTGCTCGTGCAGGCTGTTGAACTGGTCGGCGTCGGGACCCTTCGTCTCGACGAGCCACTGCCACTGGGCCGCGGCGGTCTCGACCAGCGAGGTCGGGGTGTCGGCGTTGAACTCGAGCAGCTTCACCGCGCCCGCGCCGTCGTAGGCGAGATCGAAGCGGCCGTAGACCGTGGGGTCGTCCTCGTCCCACGAGGTGCGCACCAGCTCGTGGAAGCGGGGCGGGATGCCGAACTCGGCGAAGCGGCCCTTCCGCACCACGAGCTCGCAGGCCTCCATGCAGAGGTCGAAGAGCTCCGAGGTCGTGCGCTCGAGCAGGTCGATCTCGGCGGGCTCGAAGGAGTACGCCGCGGACTCGTTCCAGTAGGGGCGGCCGCCCTCGGAGGGGAGGTCGTAGAAGCTGAAGCCGATCTCGTCGCAGCGGGCTCGCCAGTCCGGTCGCGGAGTGAGGGTGTGTCTGCGCATGATGTCCGGCAAGTGTAGGTCGGGCGTCCGCGTGAGGGCAGGGGGTGGCGCCGTCCTCCGCGCTAGCCTCGACGGGAGCGAAAGGCCGTGCCATGACCGCACCCCTCCCGCTCGCGGGCGTCCGCGTCCTCGAGCTCGGCAACTTCATCGCGGCGCCCACGGCTGGCCGACTGCTCGCCGACTTCGGCGCCGAGGTGATCAAGGTGGAGCGGCCCGGCACGGGGGACGAGCTGCGCCGCTGGCGGCTGCACGAGGGGTCCGAGACCTCGCTCCTCTTCCACACGATCAACCGCAACAAGCGCTCGATCGCGCTCGACCTGCGCACGGACGAGGGGCGGGACGCCGTCCGCCGCCTGGTCGCCGAGTGCGACGTGGTGCTCGAGAACTTCCGGCCCGGCACGCTCGAGCGCTGGGGGATCGGGCCGGACGTGCTCGACGAGGCCCGGCCCGGCATCGTGATCGGCCGCATCTCCGCGTTCGGGCAGACCGGCCCGCTGTCGGCCCGGCCCGGGTTCGCGGCGGTCGCGGAGGCGATGGGCGGGTTCCGCGAGCTGGTCGGCGACCCGGACCGGCCGCCCGTGCGCGTCGGCGTCTCGATCGGCGACTCGATCGCCGGGCTGTACGCGGGCTACGGAGTGATGATGGCGCTGTTCCAGCGCGAGACCCGCCGCTCCGCGGGGCTGGATCCGGCACCGCTGGCGGAGCGGGTCGTCGACGTGGCGCTGCACGAGGCGATGTTCTCGATGACGGAGTCGCTGATCCCCGACTTCCAGGCGCACGGCATCGTCCGGGAGCGCGTCGGCGGGCGGATGGAGGGCATCGCCCCGACCAACGCCTACACCTGCGCCGACGGGGCGAGCATCGTGATCGCGGGGAACGCGGACGCGATCTTCCAGCGGCTGATGGCGGTGATCGGCCGCGCCGACCTGGGCGAGGACCCGGCGCTCGCCTCGAACGAGCAGCGCTGGGCCCGGCGCGACGAGCTGGACGCGGCGATCGGCGCGTGGACGGCGGGCCGCACCGCCGCCGAGGCGCTCGCGGTCCTCGACGACGAGGGCGTCCCCTCCGGCCCGATCTACACGGCCGCCGACATCAGCGCGAGCGAGCAGTACGCGGCGCGCGACATGATCCAGGCCTTCGACGTCGAGGACGCCGGCGGCACTCTGCGCGGCGTGGGCTTCCCGGGGATCGTGCCGGTGCTCGGCGGCCGCTCCCTCCCCATCCGCTCGCTCGCGCCCGACCTGGGCCAGGACACCGAGGAGGTGCTGGGGATGCTCCGGCGCACCGGTCCCGCTGCTCCCTCCGCCGGCGGGGCTCCTGCCGCTCCCTCCGCCGCCGCTGCCGAGGAGGCCGGCCGGTGACCGCGCTCGCCACCGCGCGCCTGCGAGACGTCACCCTCCGCGACGGCCTGCAGCTCACCGGCAAGCTCCTGACGACCGAGCGCAAGGTCGACCTCGCGCGCACGCTGCTCGCCGCGGGAGTGCCCGAGCTCGAGATCGGCTCGCTCGCGCGCGGCGACCTCGTCCCTCCGATGGCCGACACCCTCGACGTGATCGCCGCGCTCACTCCCGAGGAGCTGGAGCGGTGCTGGGTGTGGGTCGCGACTCCGCGCCACGTCGAGCGTGCGGCCGCTGCGGGGGCGCGCCGCTTCCAGTACTGCTTCTCCGCGTCCGACTCGCACAACCTCGCCAACGTCGGCAGACCGACCGAGGCGAGCATGGCCGCGATGCCGGAGGCGGTCGCGCTCGCCGAGAGCGTCGGCGGGCGGATCCAGCTGTGCATCGCCACCTCCTTCACCTGCCCGTTCGAGGGCCCGGTCGACCCGGAGCGCGTGCTCGCGATCGCGCGCGACCCGCGGGCGGAGGGAGCGGCCGACGTGGTCGTCTGCGACACGCTCGGTCAGGCGCACGCCGGCCAGGTGGCGTCGCTCGTCTCGCGCGTGGCCGCGGAGGCCCCGCCCCGCGAGATCGTGTTCCACGGCCACGACACCTGGGGCTCGGGCGTCGCGAACGCGATCGCCGCCGTGCAGGCCGGGGCCGCGGTGGTCGACGGCGCGCTCGGCGGCCTCGGCGGCTGCCCCTTCGCACCGGGCGCCAGCGGCAACACGGCGACCGAGGACCTCCTGTTCGCCCTGCGCCCCGACTGGTTCACGCCCGGCGCGCTCGCGGTCCTCGTCGGCGAGTCGGAGGCGCTGCTCGCCGAGCTCGGCGAGCCCGGCCGCTCGAAGGCCGCGCAGGGCGCCCGCTCGAACGCCCCCGCCTTCCCCTGGGCGCTCTGAGCGGATCGTCCCCCGCTCGCCGGTCCGAGGCGTCGCGAACGGCCGCCTCCCGCCGCGGAGGACGACCGTTCGCGACGCCTCGACAGCGTCATGCGGGGTCAGCGCGCGAGCAGCGCGCCGAGGCGTGCGCGCTCGGCGCGGAGGACGTCGACCAGGAGGGACCCCTCGGGCGCGGCGAGCCAGCGCTCCAGGGCGAGGTCGAAGAGGGCGGAGGCCGCGAGGGCGGCGAGGGCCGCGTCCTCCGGCGCGACTCCGGCGTCGACGAGGGCGGCGCGCATGCTCTCGGCGAGGGCGGCCGACTTCAGGAGCTCGCGCTCGCGCAGCTGCGGCTCGGAGCGCACGACGGCACGGCGGGCGGCGATCGGAGCGCGCCAGGTCTGGAGGTCGCCCGAGGCGGCCGCCTCGAGGCCGTGCATCACGAGGTCCATCGGCGCGAGGCCGGCGGGGGCGCCGGCGAGCAGGCGGCCGACGATCTCGGGGAACTCGCGCTCGCGGAGGAAGAGGACGTCGCGCTTGTCGGCGAAGTGGCGGAAGAAGGTGCGGGTGGTGAGCCCGGCGCGCTCCGCGATCGCGGGGACGGTGGTGCCCGCGTAGCCGTGCTCGGCGAAGAGCTCCATCGCCGCCTGCTCGAGGCGGAGGGCGGCATCGGGGGCCCAGCGTGACATCCGCCCAGGATAGCTGACGACACGACGTGTCATCAGGAGTAGTGTGACGACACGTCCTGCCATCACTTCCGACTGGAGCCGCCCGTGCCCGAGAACGCCGCCGCCCTGCTGACCGCCCCGCGGGCCGACCTCGTCGTCCGCCCCGCTCCGATGCCCGTCCCCGGTCCGGGGGAGGTCCTCTTGCGCAACCGCGCCCTGGCCGTGAATCCGGTCGACGAGATGAAGCAGTGGACGGGCGATCTGATGTTCCGGTGGGTGCCGTACCCGGCGGTGCTCGGGGAGGACGTGGCGGGAGTGGTCGAGGCGGTCGGCCCTGGAGTGACGCGCTTCGCCGTCGGCGACCGGGTCGTCGCGTACGCGGTCGGGATGGAGCGCGGGCGGCGGAACCGCGACGAGGGCGCCTTCCAGGAGTACACGGTCGTGCGCGAGGACCTGGCGGCGCCGATCCCCGACCGGCTGGGCTTCGAGGAGGCGGCGGTGCTGCCGCTCGCGGTCTCGACGGCGGCGACGGCGCTGTTCCAGCGGGACCACCTCGCCCTGCTGCACCCGAGCGTCCCGGTCCGGCCGACGGGCAGGACGGTCGTGGTCTGGGGCGGGACGACGAGCGTGGGGAGCAACGCGATCCAGCTCGCCGTCGCCTCCGGGCACCGCGTGGCGACGACCGCGTCCCCCCGCAACCACGATCGGATGCGCGAGCTGGGCGCCGAGATCGTGCTCGACTACCGCAGCCCCACCGTCGTCGCCGACCTGGTGGCGGCGCTCGCGGGCCATGAGGTCGCGGGGGTGCTCGCGATCGGGACGGGCTCCGGTGCTCCGTCGGTGGCGGTGGCCGCGGGCACCGGAGCGCGACGCGTCGCCCTGGCCAGCCCCTCCGTCTCGTTCGGCTCGCTCCCGCGTCGGCGCGGTGTCAGCGCCGCCTTCGTACGGACGATGCTGCGCGTGGTCGGCGGCACCGCGGCGCTGCAGATCGCGGCCCGGCGCCGCGGCATCCGCGCCCGCTTCGTCTGGGGCGGCTCGCTGATGACGAACGAGGTGGGGCCGATGCTGTGGCGCGACCACCTGCCGGCGGCGCTCGCCGAGGGCCGTCACGTCTGCGCCCCGGCGCCCGAGGTGGTGGGTGAGGGGCTCGCCGCGCTGCAGCCCGCCCTCGACCGGCTGCACGAGGGTGTGTCGGCGGTGAAGCTGGTCGTCCGGCTCTGAGGGGCGGGTCGCCGCCGCCTGCCCCGCCGGGCCGCGGACCGGCCGCTCCGCCCGCAGCTGCTCCGCCCGAGCTGTGCCGCCGAGTGGCCGCAGCGCCGGAGCCTCGGTATCGTGGCGCGCTCCGACGCGACCCGAGGAGACCCCGTGATCCGCCGCACCGCCCCCGGAGCCGCCGCGCTCCTCCTGCTCGCCCTGACCGGCTGCTCCGCCGGGTCGTCGCTCGCGGCGTCCCCGTCCGCCACTCCGGAGCCCGTCGGCGGCCTCGGGGTCGCCGTCTCGGCGCTCTGCGAGCCCGGCTCCGATCCGCAGTGCGTCCCGGTCGGCGGGCAGGACGTCCTCGTCGATCCCGAGGACTTCACCCGCGCGGGCGTCGCCGCGGTCGAGGCCGATCCGAGCACGGGGGTCGTCGACGTCCGGTTCGACGAGGCGGGCGCCGCCCTCCTGCGCCGCGGCTCGCAGGCGGCCATCGACGAGGGGGCCGACGCCCGGCTCCTCCTCCGCGTGGGCGACCGGGTCGAGTCGGCGCTCTCCGTGATGCAGCCGATCGAGGGCGACACCGTGCAGATCGTTCCCGCGGAGGGCGACGCGCAGGGGCTGGTCGACCGGATCCTCGCCGGCTGACGCCCGCCTAGGATCGGCGCATGGCGAAGGGTTTCCGCACGGAGCGCACGCAGGCGCTCCTCCTCGCGCAGCCCTGGGCGCTCTCGCTGGTGAGCGCCGTCTTCGTGGCGGGGATGCTCTGGCTGGCGGCGGACGCGGGCTGGGATCTCGGCGCGGTCGTCGGCG
Organism: Rathayibacter sp. AY1F8; assembly: GCF_002932165.1. Lineage (NCBI taxonomy): Bacteria > Bacillati > Actinomycetota > Actinomycetes > Micrococcales > Microbacteriaceae > Rathayibacter > Rathayibacter sp. AY1F8. The sequence goes on along the minus strand of NZ_PSVB01000021.1, from coordinate 9,155 downwards.
GCGGACGCCGGCACGCGCCGCTGTGGCTGGTGCTCCTGCTCGGCCTGCCGCTGTTCGGCGCCGGAGTGGTGCTCGGCGCGGTCCGGCAGGTGCGGCTCCTGCGGCGGCCGGCGGCGCCGCCCGTCCCGAGTCCGGAGGCGGAGCGGCTGCGGCGCGAGGGCCCGGGCTGGCTCAGCCGGCGCGAGGACGAGCGAGCGGCGCAGGGCGGGACCGGGAGCGCGCAGGGCGGCACCGGCGGCACACCGGACGTGATCGGCAGCGCTCCCGACGGCACGGACGACCCGCGCGACGAGGCCCGCTGACCGCGCCTCAGAGGTGCAGCATCCCCCAGTCGATGATCACGGCCAGCGCCGTGTAGGCCGCGGCCACCGCTCCGACCGCCTTGCCCGCGCGGTCGAGGTCGGCCTGCGGGTCCGGACCGGCGTCGGCGACGACCCGGAGCAGCGCTCCGACCAGCGCGATCAGCGTGATCGCCAGGATCCAGACCTTGAGCGACGCGTGCGGATCGACGTGCGCGAGCGTCAGCGCGACGACCGGCACCGCCACCACGAGCACCGACGCCAGCACCAGGAGGCAGCCGCGCCGGGTGAGGCCGGTCGGCCCGAAGGAGCCGCCGCGCATCCAGGCGCGCACGCGCTGCCTCCGCGAGGCAGGCGGACCGCCGGCGGAGTCCGCGTCGGTCGAGGGCCCCCAGTCCTGCGCGGTCGTCATCGCGCGGTGCCGGAGCGGTCGGGAGTCGGGCTGGGCCGCATCGGGTCCTCCAGGAGACGAGGGGGCACGTCGGACGGTGGTGCCGACCCCTCAGTCTCGGGAGCGCCTCCGGCAGCGGCAAGCGCCTCTTCCGGACATGTCCGGAAGAGGACGCTCAGGCCCGTCCCTGCAGGATCAGGTTCCAGTACACCCACGGCAGGACGCGGCGGTCGGCGAGGTAGGTGAGGCGCCGCTCCTTCGCCAGGCCCGTCCAGAAGGGGACGGTCGGCTTCGGGCGGTAGCGGTCGTCGAACTCGGCGAACACCACGCTCGACCGCGAGACCACGAAGGGGCAGACGGAGTAGCCGTTGTACACGCGGGGGAGCGGGCGGCCCTTCTGCGCGGCGACGAGGTTCTTCGCGAGCGTGGTGGTCTGCTGGCGCAGCGCTCCTCCGGACTTCGAGTTGACCGTGGCCGCCGCGTCGCCGAGCCCCCAGACGTCGGGGAACCGCGGGTGCCGCAGGGTCAGCGGGTCGACCTCGACGAAGCCGCCCTCGTCGCCCTCGGCGGCCAGTCCGGTGCCGGCCAGCCAGTCGGGGGCCGACTGCGGGGGCACGGCGTGCAGCACGTCGTACGACAGCGTCTCGCGCGGGCCGTCGGTCGAGCGCCGCGCGCGGTCGGGGCCGGGGAGGGCGGTTGCGCGCTCGTCGACGGCGAGGACGACCCTCCGCTCGGCCGCGTCGACCTTGACCAGCTCGCGGCCGTAGCGGACCTCGATCCCGTACTCCGCCACCTTCCGCTCGAGCTTGGAGTCGATCAGCGGCATCCCGAACAGGGTGGGGGTCGGCACGACGAGCACGACGCGGATGCGGTCGAGGACGCCGGTCGCGCGCCAGTAGTCGCAGGCGAGGTACATCGGCTTCTGCGAGGCGCCGGAGCAGGTGCCGGGGCCGCCGGGCTGCGTGAAGACGACGGTGCCGGAGCGGACCTCGCGGAGCACCTGCGACGCCTTGCGGGCGTACTCGTACTCGTAGTTGGACACTCCGAACGGCGAGTCCATCGCCTCCTGGAGCCCGGGGACCGCGGCCCAGTCCTTCTGGATCCCGGGGCAGACGACGAGCTGCCCGTAGCCGACGGTGCGGCCGGAGAGGAGGGTGACCGTGTGCGCGACCGGGTCGAGCGTCTCGACGCGGTCCTGGATCCAGACGACCCCCTTCGGCGTCACCGAGCCCTGGGGCCGGGTCGCCGCGGAGGCGGGTGCGGTGCCGCCCGCGACGTGGGAGAGCATCGGCTGGTAGACGTGGGTCGACCGGGGCTCGATCACCGCGACGTCGTCCACTCCGGAGCGCCGCAGCCGTCCCGCGGTCGAGAGTCCGGCGTTGCCGCCGCCGATGATGAGGACGTCGTGGCGGGCCGCGCCGGGATCGGTCATGGCCTCACCCTAGGGGCGCGCCGGGGCGAGCGGACGGGCTTGCGCAGACGCGCGGAAGGGGGGTGCGCTCGGAGTGCCCCGGGACGGTGATCCCGCACGGCCGCCCGGCTCGCGTCAGGCCGCCTCGAGCGCCTGGATCGCGGTCCTCGCGGTCGCGCAGGGGTAGGAGTCGTACCCGTCGTGGGCGTCGAAGGCGCGGCACTCGGCGCAGCGCAGCCGCACTCCGGCGCCGCCCTCGAGGACGCGCTCGGGGCGGTGCCCGTGCAGGATGACGGCGAGGCTCGCGACGAGGGGGTCGCTGCTCACCAGCGCGCTCCGCAGCGCCTCCGACCGGCGGCGGAGGTAGTCGTCCGCCACGGCGTCGATCGACTGCTCGGGGAGGTCCGGCTCGGGCCAGGAGGCGGGCCGCTCGACGGGCAGGTCGAGCTCGTCGAAGCCCATCGACCAGTCCGGGAAGCGGCGCTGCTCGTGCACGCTGGTCCAGACGGTGACCACTCCCTCGTGCCGCGGGTCGGCGAGGATCCGCGCGTAGAGCGAGCGCACGTCGGACTCCTCGCCCTCGAGCAGCTGCATCACGCGGCGGCCGCGGAAGACGAGCATCCCCGAGACGCCGTGCTCGACGTTGTTGCGGCGGCAGGTCTCGAGCAGCCGGCGGATCTCCCCCGAGCCCAGGTCGCGGTCGAGGGTGCTGACGTAGACGACGGTGAAGACGAGGGAGTCGCGCCGCGGCGAGTGCTCGACGAGGTGGAGCGTCGCGGGGGAGTGGGCGCCGGTCTCGGGGTCCATCAGGGCCGCGACCTCCGGGAACTCGAGCCAGATCAGGTCCTCCGGAGCGCTCGGCTCCACGGCGGTGACCGCCGGGACCGCGTCCAGCCACTGCGTCCGCTGGCGGAGGTCGGCGGCGACCGCCTTCTCGTCGAGCCCGGGCAGGAGGCCTGCGGCGCCGGAGACGAAGAGGCTCGTCGCGGAGTTGAGCAGCAGCGTCACGACCGTCGCGTGGCCGTCGCCGCCGAGCACAGGGAGCTCGACACTGTCGGTGCGGCCGTGGGCGGCGAGCCCGGAGGCGTAGGAGACGAGCGCGTCGGCGACCGCGTCCCCCACCTGGAAGGTCGCGCCGGCGTACTGGATCTGCTTCATAGCCCTACGATGCGCCTGCGGCGGATCCACGGGTAGGGGTACCGGTGCCGGGTGGAGCGTGCAGGGGTCGCGGCTGCTCCCGTCCGAGGAGCACGGAGCGGCGGGACCGCGCCCAGTCGGCCGTCGAGCGGGCCGGCGTCCCCGTGATCCGCTCGACCTCGTCGGTGAGCACGTCGACGCCGTCCAGGCCGCGGCGGGCGACGACTCCGAACTGCCGGCGGAGCCCCTCCGCCTGCCACGCGGACATGCCGGTGAGGCGCAGGACAGCGGCGAACACGCGGCTGGGCAGGTGCAGGTAGCGGACGCGACGGCCGAGCCCCGCGGTCAGCTCGCGGGCGGCGCCGGGCCCGTCGAGCAGAGCCGGTCCGGTGAGGACGGGCTCGGCGCCGGTGTGCCCTCCCGCCTCGAGGACGTGCGCGGCGACCCGGGCGATGTCGGCGGTGTCGATCCACGGGATGACGCCGCGCCCCATCGTCTGCGGGAGCAGGCCGCGCGAGATCGCGGGCGCCGAGGGCTCGAGGTTCGTCAGGAAGCCCGAGGCGTGGAGGATCGTCGCGGGCAGCCCGGAGGCGCGCACCCGCTCGTCGGTCCGCCAGATCGCGCGGCCCCAGGGGAGCGGCGAGTGCTCGGCCGCGTCGCCGCCGGAGAGCTGCACGAGCGCGCGGACGCCCGCCTCCTGGGCGGCACGGACGGCGGTGGCGCCGTGCTCGGCCTGGCGCGGGGTGGCGGCGGTGACCAGGAAGAGCTGGTCGGCGCCCCGGAGGGCGGCGGTCAGTGCGGCCCCGTCGCCGAGATCGGCGATCCGCGCGTCGAGGCCGCGGGCCGCGAGGGCCGCCGCCTGCTCGGGCCGACGGACGATCGCGCGGACGGGCGCGCCGGCCGCCACGAGCCGCTCGAATGTCTTGCCGCCGACGTCGCCGGTGACTCCGGTGATCGCGATCACGTCGCTCATGATTCCTCCTAGGTATCAACTAACTGATACTCGAAGACTACGCCGCTACGCTCGGTCCATGTCCTCGGAGTTCTCCCTGACCCGCGACGACGTCGACGCGATCGCCGCCTGGACGGTCATCCGCGCCGCCCGCGACCTGGCGAGGCGGGTCGGCGACGCGCTCGCGCCGGTCGGGCTCAGCCCGGTCGAGTTCGGCGTGCTGGCGCAGCTCTCGGCGGCCGACGGGCTGACGCAGGCCGACCTCGCCCGCGCCGTCGGCGTCCGCCCGCAGAGCATGACGGCCCTGGTCGCCGGGCTGGCGGAGCGGGGCCTGCTCGACCGGGGCGCCGAGCGCGGCCGCGGCCGTCACTCCCGGATCGCCCTGACCCCGGCGGGGCGCGACCTCCTCGCGGCCGCCTACCCGCTCGTGCGGGCCGGCAACGCGTGGTTCGGCGGCGAGGAGCGCGCCGACGCCGTCGCGACCGCGCTGCGCCCGCTGCTCGGCGGGCAGCCGGGCCCGGGGCACGAGGTCCCCTGAGTGGAGGGGGCGGGGAGGCTCGGCAGCGGGAGAGGCGGCTCCTCCTCCGAGCGCTCGTGCACACCCGGCCCCCTCGCGGGTGCCACCGGTACCCTGGTGCGGTGCCCCTGACCCTCCCTCCGCTGAGCCGCGCCCGCGCGCGCGCCGCCGCGGCGTACCCCACCCGGCAGCTGCTGACCAAGCGCGCCTCGGGCACGAACGGATGGCTCAGCTCGTGGGGGACGAACGCGCACGGCGAGATCGCCGGCTGCCCGCCGCCGCGCGGCTGACCCGCGACCGCCCCTCCTCCGGAGCCCGCGGCCGCGTCCCCGCGCTCACCCACCCCTCCGGACGGAACCCCTCATGCCGCACGAGCCCCTGCCCGCCGATCAGGCCCCCCACTCGATCTGGCGGGGACTCCGCCAGACCCTCCAGAAGGACACGGTCGGCGGAGCGTTCCTGCTCACCGCGACCCTCCTCGCCCTGATCGTCGCCAACAGCCCCGCGTCCGCGCTCTACAGCGCGGTCCGCGACTTCCGCTTCGGCCCCGAGGCCCTGCACCTCGAGCTGAGCGTCGGGTCGTGGGCGGCCGACGGCCTGCTCGCGATCTTCTTCTTCGTCGTCGGGCTCGAACTCAAGGAGGAGTTCGTCGCCGGCAAGCTCCGCGACCCGAAGACGGCGCTCGTGCCGATCGTCGCGGCCGTCGGCGGCGTGGCCGTCCCCGCCCTGATCTTCACCGCGGTGAACCTGCCCCGCGGAGGAGCCGCGCTGGACGGCTGGGCGATCCCCGCCGCCACCGACATCGCCTTCGCCGTCGCGGTGATCGCCGTGGTCGGCCGCTTCCTCCCGCCGGCGCTGCGGACGTTCCTCCTCACGCTCGCCGTGGTGGACGATCTCATCGCGATCACGATCATCGCCGTCTTCTACACCGCCGGCATCGACGTGCTGATGCTCCTGCTCGCGCTGGTGCCGCTGGCGGTCTTCGCGGTCTGCGTGCAGCGCGGCGTGCGCGCCTGGTGGGTGCTGATCCCGCTCGGAGTGGCGACGTGGGCGCTCGTGCACGCCTCGGGCATCCACGCCACGGTCGCGGGCGTGCTGCTCGGCTTCACCGTGCCGGTCGTCGCGACGAAGCGCGCCCGGGTGCAGGTGGGGTCGGATGCGGAGGGGCGCCCGGTCTACGACGGCCTCGCCGCGCACTTCGCCGATCGCTGGAGCGTCCTCTCGACCGCGGTCGCGGTGCCGGTCTTCGCGTTCTTCTCGGCCGGAGTGACGGTCGGCGGAGTCGCGGGCCTGGTCGACTCGTTCCAGGACTCGATCGCCGTGGGCATCATCGCGGGCCTCGTGCTCGGCAAGCCGCTCGGCATCGCCGGGAGCACCTTCCTCCTGACCCGGTTCCGCGGCATCGGCCTGGATCCGTCGCTGCGCTGGGTGGACGTGATCGGCATGGCGTTCGTGGCCGGCATCGGATTCACGGTGTCGCTGCTCGTCGGCGAGCTCTCGTTCGGCGCGGGCAGCGAGTCCGACGACCACGTGAAGGTCGGCGTCCTGGCCGGCTCGTTCCTCGCGGCGGTGATCGGAGGCGCGATCCTCTCGGTCCGCAACCGCCACTACCGCCGCCTGCAGGGCTGACGCCCGGCGGGATCTCGCGGCGCCCGCGGCCCGGGCGGCTCGATCGGCACGCGCCTCCTGCTGGTCGAGCAGCCGCCGCAGGCGCCCTGTCGAGGCCCGCGCGGCTCAGCCGTGCAGGCCGTGGACGACCGCGTGGCCGCGGCCGCGGGAGATGAGCAGGCGGTTCACCGGGGTCGTGACGACGAAGGCCAGGGCCAGGGCGCCGGCGAGCGAGCCCCAGAAGAGGCCGGACGAGAGCCCCGCGTCCATCGCTCCGGGGATCGCGAGCACCACTGTGTTGTCGACGACCTCCATCACGGCGATCGAGACGGTGTCGGCCGCCAGGGCGATGCCGACGGCGGCGCGCCACGTCACTCCGGAGCGGAGCACGCCCCGCAGCGTGAGCGCGTAGCCGAACACGAACGCGAGGACGATCGAGAGGGCGACCGTCGTCAGGGCGGGCAGCCCCAGGGCGGAGCCGATCACCATGCCGAGGACCTCGCCGATCGCGCAGCCGGTCAGGCAGTGCAGGGTCGCGAGGGCGGCGGCGCGCCAGGTGGTCGGGTGGTGGTGGGCGTGGTCGGTCATGGTGTCTCCTCCGGTTCGGTCCAGGGGGGTGCAACATACCCCCGGGGGGTATATTCCCGACCCGGCCGTCGGAGTCTCCTCCGGCTCCGCAGGCGCGCGAGCCGTTCGCCCGGGCGCGCTACCCTCGCCCCGTGCTCCTCCGAGCACCGCCCCTCGACACCAGGAGCCCCGATGGCCGCCCCCACCGTCCTCTTCGTCTGCATCCACAACGCCGGCCGCTCGCAGATGGCCGCCGGCTACCTCCGCGCCCTCTCCGGCGGCGCCGTCGAGGTCCGCTCCGGCGGCTCCGAGCCCGGCGACAGCATCAACCCGATCGCGATCGAGGCGATGGCGGAGGAGGGCATCGACATCTCGCAGGCCGTCCCGCAGCTGATGACCACCGAGCAGGTCCAGGCCTCCGACGTCGTGATCACGATGGGCTGCGGCGACGTCTGCCCCGTCTTCCCCGGTAAGCGCTACGAGGACTGGGACCTCGCCGACCCGAAGGGCCGACCGCTCGAGGAGGTCCGCTCGATCCGCGACGACATCAGGGCCCGCGTGCAGGCGCTCGTCGCGGAGCTGCTGCCCGCCTGAGCCGGTCGATCCCGTCCGGCCGCGTCAGCGTTCGGCGGGAGGCGGGAACGTCCGCCCGACCGGCGGCGAGCCCGCCGGGAGCGCCGCGCGCGCCCGGTGCAGGAAGACGGCGGTCATGACGACCCGGGCGCGGGCCGGCGACGAGTCGAGCGGGCCGATCAGCTCCTCGATCCGCGCGAGCCGGTCGTAGAGGGTCTGCCGGCCGATGCCGAGCGCGGACGCCGTCGCCGTCTTGCTCCCCCACAGCGACGCGAAGGTCTCGAGGGTGGCGAGCAGCTCGCCGCGCTGGGCGCGCAGGGGCCCGAGCACCTCCTCGACGAGGCCGTCCGCCTCCGGATCGTCCTGCAGGGAGCTCGCGAACCGCTCCAGGCGGTACTGGCGCGAGTCGACGACTCCGCCTGCGGGCGCCCACTCGAGCGCGCCGCGCACCTCCGCCAGCTCCCGGGGCACCCGCTCCTGCCCGCCGAGCCCGCTTCCGACGCAGAGCAGAGCGTCCGAGTCGAGGGCGGCGCCGAGGCGCAGGAGCTCCGTCCGGCCCTCCTCCATCGCGGCGGCGGTGGCGAACGGCAGCAGCGCCAGCAGCTCGGAGCCGACCACGCAGAGCACCGGGCCGGGATCCGCTCCCGCGCCCGTCAGGAGGCGGAGCAGAGCGCGGAGCCGCCGGTCGTCGTGACCGGTGTCGGCCCGGACGCCGAGGTAGCGCTCCCGGGATCCGGCGCCGAGGCGGCCGAGGAAGGCGTCGATCTGGAGGTCGGCCGCCGGGTCCGCGCGCTCGACAGATGCGATCGCGAAGAGCTGGGCGGTCAGCCGCTCGGTGACCGACGGCGGGCGGTGCCGGAGCACGGCGATCGCGAGGACGTCCGGCGCCCGGTCGAGCGCGACGGCGACGGCGTGGAGGTCGGCGTCGGCGTGGGCCCGCAGATGCAGGGTGCCCAGGAGGGAGTCGCCCGCGTGCAGCACGTTCGAGAACGTCCCGGCCGTCGGCTCCGTGTCGACGCCCGGCCCGGGCGAGGCGCGGGCGATCTCGTCGCCCGTGAGCGAGACGAGCGAGGCGGAGGCGCCCGTCGCGGAGGCGACGACCTGCAGGAGCTCGTCGACGCCCGCGTCCCCGGAGGCTGCGTCGGCCAGCAGACCGGACACTCTGTCCGCCAGTCGGATGCTCCGGAACTTCTGCTCGGTGAGGTGGGTGTTGATGCTCTCGCAGACCTGCACGAAGGGGACGCGCCGGGGCAGGGCGAGCACGGGGAGGCCGAGCTCGTCGGCCGCCGCGACGATCGGCGGCGGCACCGCGGGCAGGCGCGGCGAGAGCTCGAGAGCGAGGGCGCCGACTCCCGCATCCACCAGAGACCGCACGTACTCGCGGCACTCCGCCGGGTCCTGGTCGGTCGAGAGGAGCGCGCCCTCCATCAGGAGCAGCTCGCCTCCGAGGAGGAGGGGCGCGATGTCGAGCTGCTCGCTCGTGTGGGCCCAGCGGATCACGGCGCGCTCGGCGGCCGCGTGCCCGGCGGCCACCACCGGGAGCATGGCGGCGAGGCGCGGATCCCGCATCGCGTCCGACAGCAGGTAGGCCATACAGAACGTCCTCTCGCGTCACGGCGAATTTACACGCGGACGCGCCGCCCGAAACGGGTCCGCACGAGAGTGGAGCCTCACCGGGCGCCCCGCCCTCCCCTTCATCC
>NZ_PSVB01000020.1:0-54282 GCF_002932165.1 Rathayibacter sp. AY1F8 | reverse complement strand
GAGAGCACCTCTCCCGACACCGAGGACGCCCCCACCGGAAGCTGACACCCGACCACTCGCCCCACCCGCCCCGCTCGCGGCGGGAACGCCGACGGCCCGGAGGACACTGTCCCCCGGGCCGTCGGCGTCCGTCAGCGCGCGTCGCGGCGGCGGCGCGTGACTCCGAGCGCGAGCGCTCCACCGGCGAGCAGGGCGAGAGCCGCCGCGGCGGTCCAGCCCGTCTCGACGCCGGTGCTCGCGAGTCCCGAGCCGGTCCGCGGAGGAACGGCGCCGGCCGGAGCGGGAGCCGGCGCGCGGGTCGGCTCGGCCGAGGGGTGCGCGGTCGGCGCCGTGGTCGGCTCACCCGTCGGCGCCACCGTCGGCTCGACGGTCGGCCCAACAGTCGGTCCCGGCGTCGGTACCGTCCCCGTCCCGAACACGGACGCCGCGGAGCCGAGCGATGCGAGCACCGTCTCGCCGTTCGCGTCGTCCACGCCGTCGTTGTCGGTCACCGCGAACACCTCGCCGGAGCCGGTGATCCCGAGGCCCTCGAGCTTCTCCTGGGTCCAGCCGTTCCCGGCCTGCAGCGCGGGCAGCACGTCGACCGCGAGGGTCTTCTCGAGCATCGGCAGCGTCTCGCCGACCGCCGCGCCGGCCTCCGTCGGCAGCGGCACCGTGTACACGGCCTTCAGCGCGGCGTCCGGCCCGTTGAGCTTGTCGCGCTCGATCACCGCGAGCGTGCCCGCGGGGGTCAGCGTGATCTCCGAGAGCCCGTTCCAGTCGCCGTCCGCCCCGGAGACGGCCTCCAGCGGGTAGCCGAAGAAGCTCCAGCTGTCGGCGGCGACGTCGTAGCGCCCGATCCGGACCACTCCGTCGGCGTCGATCGAGGCCTCGCGCTGCAGCGCCGTCCAGACGATCTCACCGGCGGCGCCGTCCTCGACGGTCACTCCCTCGAAGCCCTGCTTGCCCAGTGCGGAGGCGAGCTCCGCGGGCAGGGCGATCCGCTCGGTCACCGCGGCGTCCGCGTCGAGCCGCAGGAGCGCGTTGCCGTCGCCTGTCCCGCCCTCCGTCACGGCCCAGAAGCCGCCGTCGACGCGGGCGGCGATCCCCTCCAGATCCAGAGCGGCGGGCTCGCCGCCCTCGGTCACCGTGAGCGTCGAGTCGAGCAGCGCCGGCGAGACGGAGGTGTCGATAGAGTGGAGGGTGCTCGGCGCGTAGGCGCTGTCGCTCACCGCGTACAGGCGGTCGGGCGCCGCCGGGTCGGTCGAGAGGCCCGAGAGCGCACCCCAGGGCAGCGGCGATCCGTCGACGTCGGCCGACAGCACGGTCGGGAACGCGGGGGCGGAGGCGCCGAGCGCGTAGAGCTGCACACTCGCGCGGACGGCGGCCTCGGCGTCGTCGGTCTCGCTCGAGACGACCAGCAGGTCGCGCTCGGGCAGGGCGAGCAGCCCCTCCGGGCCGGGCGTCGACGGCAGCGCCTGCACGAAGCGCGGCGCGGTCGGCTCCGACACGTCGTAGACGGCCACGAAGTTGGCCCGCTCGGCGCCGACGAACACGTAGGGGACGCCGTCGAAGGTGGCCGAGAGCAGGCCCTCGGGCTCGGAGCCCTTCGCGTCGGAGCGCTTGTCCGGGTAGAGCCCGAGGCGCACCGCGAGGTGGTCGAACGAGTTCCCGGCGTCCCACTGCACGGCCCCGGTCGCGGCGTCGAGGATCGACCAGCCGCGCGTGCCGCCCTTCCAGTCGCCCTCGTTCGCGATCGCGACGTGGTCGTCGCCGACCCAGCCGATCGCGTCGGGCTCGCGCGGGACGTCGGTGATCGAGCCGGTCAGCGAGATCGAGTCGTCGTCGAGCGTGTCGATGCCGCCGACGGAGGCGGTGCCCGCGGTGTACGAGGCGGTGACGGAGCGGGTGGCCAGGTCGACGATCGCGACGGCGTTGTTCTCCTGCAGCGTCACGGCGACGGCCGTGTCGGCCGGGTTGATCGAGACGTACTCGGGCTCCGGGTCCGACGGGGTGTCGAGGCCGGCGAGACCGGTGAGGTCGACGTGCTCCGGCACCCAGGCGGAGGGGTCGCCCGCGAGGTCCATCACCACGAGCTCCCCGGCGGGCGCCTGCGGGAGGTCGCCCTCCTCGCCGCCCTCGGGGGCGAGGTCCTCGTCGCGCTGGTTCTCGATCGCGATGACCGCGGTCGAGCCGTCGGTGGTGACGTCGATGGAGTCGGGCTGGCCGCCGAGCTCGATGCTCGCGATGGGCGCGAGGTCGTCGGCGTGCAGCACGCTGACGTGGCCGGAGGGGTTCGCGAAGTCGCCGTCGCTCGTGTCGACCACCGCGAGGACGTACTCGCCGGTCGCGTAGACCGAGGTCGGCTCGCCGCCCACGCCGACGCCGCCGCGCGGCTCGGGGGCGTCGGGGTCCGAGATGTCGAGGACGTCGATGCGCTGCCCGGCGGAGTCCGTCGAGTAGACCAGGCGGCCGTCGGGCGACGCGCTCGAGATCTCGGCGACGGCGGAGTCGGCGGACGGGTCGGCCGCGTTCAGGTAGGCCGGCACCGTGGCGATGCGGGTGAAGAAGGAGTCGCCCGCGGCGGAGGCGGGCAGGGCCGCGGCTCCGAGGGTGCAGCCGGCGAGGGTGACGGTGAGGGCGAGGGCGGCGGTGCGGGTGCTGGTGCGGGTGTGACGAGAGGACACGGGTCTCCTGAGCGGCTTCGAAGGAACCCGCCCACGCTGGCCGCCCCCGGTGAACGCCCCGCCGCCCGCAGGTGTCCGCCCGGCGAACGCGCGGTGGCGGAGCCGCGACCGGGCGGGGGTCTCGAGACGCCGGCACGGACGCCTCGAGATCCGCCGGGCGGCGTGGTCAGCGCGCGAGGCCCTCCGCGGCCGAGCCCCAGGAGCCGAGGGCCGCGCGGACTCGCTCGTCGCGCGCGAGCGTCAGCGCCTCCGCGTACCCCTCCTCCAGCACGTCGTCGAGCCGCACCCGCGCACCCGTCTCGGAGGAGCGGACCGCCGCCTCCACCATCGCGAGGCTCCGCACGTTCGAGTGCACCTCGCCCGAGGGGACCGCCCCCGAGCCCAGCACTCGCACGAACTCCGCGAGCGAGCCCGCGATCTCCTCGGGCACGGGCTCGAGCGCGGCGGTCCGCACCGGCTCCGACTCGCGCGACTGCCACTCCGGAGCGCCGTCGCCGTCCCAGTGCGCGGTGCCGCCGGCCCCGTTCACGCGCCAGTCGCCGTTCCACGAGGTCTCGAGGCCGTCGGCGCACCAGCTGCCGGTGTAGCTGAAGCGCACTCCGCCGGCGAACTCGAACACGGCGCTCGCCGCGGCTCCGTCGGCGTACCAGCTCCAGCCCGGGTTGTACTCCTCGCAGTAGACCGCGACCGGGTCGCTGTCGAGCAGGTACCGCGCCGCGTCGAAGGCGTGGATCGCCATGTCGACCAGGAGCACGTGGTCCATCTCGTCGCGGAAGCCGCCGAAGCGGGGCGCCTTCGCGAAGTGCACGGAGGCGGTGCCCAGCTGCCCGAGCCCGGCGATCTGCTCGCGGAAGGCGGTGATCGCCGAGTAGTAGCGGCGCGACTGGCTGGTCATCAGGAGCCGGCCCGAGGCCTCTGCCGTCGCCGCGAGCACCAGCGCCTCGGCGATGGTCGGCGCGATCGGCTTCTCGGAGAGCACGGGCAGCCCGGCGAACAGCGCCTCCGAGCTGACGGGCAGATGCGCCCGCGGCACGGTCACGTTGACCACGGCGTCGGCGCCGGAGCGCGCGGCGACCTCGGCGACGGAGGTGCCGACCGCGACCGGGCCGACCCCCTCCTCCTCCGCGGCAGCCGTGGCGAGGTCGACGTCGAGGTCGACCAGGCCGACGAGCTCGGCGTCCGGGGAGTCGCGGATGGTGCGGATCCAGGCGCGGCCCATCGCGCCGGCGCCGACCTGGACGAGGCGGACCGTCATCGGACGAGCGCTCCCTCGTAGTCCTGGCCGTTGTGGAAGTCCTCGGTCTCGTAGCGCTGCAGCACCGGGAGGCGGCGCTCGGGGCGCGAGGAGCGCACCCACTCGACGCCGTTCGCGATCACGCGGCGCACCTCGGCCTGGTGGTAGACGGGGTAGTCCTGGTCGCCGGGGGAGAAGAAGAAGATGCGCCCGTGGCCGCGCTTCCAGGTCATGCCGGAGCGGAAGACCTCGCCGCCCGAGAAGGTCGAGAGGAACACGAGCTCGTCGGGCGCCGGCACGTCGAAGAACTCGCCGTACATCTCCTGCTGCGGGATCAGGAAGGGGTGCGGGATCCCCTGGGCGATGGGGTGCGTGGGGTCGACGGTCCAGACCAGCTCGCGGTCCTGCTCCGAGCGCCAGCGCAGCGTGCAGGTGGTGCCCATGAGCTTGCCGAAGATCTTCGACCAGTGGCCGGAGTGCAGGACGACGAGGCCCATGCCCGAGAGGACGTGGCGCTGGACGCGCTCGACGATCTCGTCGGAGACGTCGCCGTGGGCCATGTGGCCCCACCAGACGAGCACGTCGGTGGCGTCGAGGACGTCCTCGGTGAGGCCGTGCTCGGGCTCGTCGAGCGTGGTGGTGGAGACGGTGGCGCGCTCGCCGAGGTTCTCGCGGATGCCGTCGGCGATCGTGCTGTGCATGCCGTCGGGGTAGATCGCGCGGACCTTCTCCTCGATCTGCTCATGGCGGTTCTCGCCCCAGACGAGGACGCGGACGGGGGAGGAGGGTGTGGTCACGGTGTTCCTTCTTCGACGGTGGAGACGGTGCGGCGGTGGGCGGCCCGACACGGGGTTAACCGCTTTACCGGCCGCGTCTCCTAGGATGCGGGAGACGTCCGCCCCGCGTCAACCACGGCCGGGCGGCGCGAGCGGAGGAGGCGCGGTGGCCACGATGAGGGATGTCGCGCGCCTCGCGGGGGTCTCGATCGCGACGGTCTCGTTCGTGGTCAACGACACCAAGCCCGTCTCGCCCGAGACCCGCGAGCGGGTGCGGGCGGCGATGCACGAGCTCGGCTTCCGGCCGCACGCCCTGGCCCGCGCCCTCGCGCGGCGCCGCTCGGGGATCGTCGCGGTCGTCTATCCGCTCGTGTCGAGCCGGCCGCTCAACACCGCCACCTCGTTCCTGCTCGGAGCCGCCGAGGCCGCGGCGGAGCAGGACCACTCGATCGTCCTGTGGCCGACGGTCGGCGGCTCCGACCGCCTCGCCGACCTGCGCGCCGACGGCCTGATCGACGGCGTCGTGCTGATGCAGGTCACCAGCGAGGACGAGCGCGTGCCGGTCCTGCGGGACTCCGGCACGCCCTTCGCCCTCATCGGGCGCACCCGCGACCCGTCCGCCCTCGACTGGGTCGACATCGACTTCGAGGGAATGGTCGAGGAGGCGCTCGGCCGGCTCGCCGGCCTGGGGCACGCGCGGGTGGCGCTCGTGCTCGGCCCGGACCGCGACGCCGCGGCCGACTTCGGCCCCTACGCGCGCACCCAGGAGGCGTTCGCGCTCGCCTGCGCGGCCCGCGGCGTCGAGGGCGTGCTGCTGCGCTGCGAGGAGTCGCCCGCCGGTGGCCGCACCCTCGCCCGCTCGTTCGACCCCGCCTCCGCGACCGCCGTGGTGATCGTCAACGGGGGCGCCGCCGTCGGGTTCGCGCACGAGGTGCGGCACCGCGGGCTGCGCGTGCCCGAGAACCTCTCGATCGTCCTGCTCGCCTCCGACCCCGACGTCGCCGACCTGGCCGACCCGGCGCTCGACCTGCTCGTCGCGCCCGGCCGCGAGCTCGGCCGCCGCGGAGTGGAGGCGCTGCTCGCCCGCCTCGCCGACCCGGCGGCGCCGCTCCTCCAGGAGCGCATCGGCGGCCCGTGGCGCCCCGGCGGCTCTGTCGCCCCTCCGCGCTGACGGCCGGCGCCCCGGGAAGCCCCGGGAGCGCGCGCTACGGCACGATCGAGTCGATGTAGCCGCCGTCGACGCGCACGGCGGCGCCCGTGGTGGCCGAGGCGAGCGGGGAGGCGAGGTACGCCACCATGTGGGCGATCTCCTCCGGCTCGATGAGGCGCTTCAGCAGCGACTGCGGCCGGTGCAGGCGCATGAACTCGCGCTGCGCCTCCTCCCACGGCAGCTCGCGGTCGACCAGCTCGTAGACGAAGTCCTCGACGCCGCCCGTATGGGTCGGCCCGGCGAGCACGCTGTTCACCGTCACCCCGGTGCCGGCGGCGGCCTTGGCGAAGCCTCGCGAGACGCCCAGCAGCGCGGTCTTCGACACTCCGTAGTGGATCATCTCGGCGGGCGTGACGACGGCGGAGTCGCTGCCGATGTAGAGGACGCGGCCCCACTCGCGCTCCATCATCCCCGGGAGGTAGGCACGGGTGAGGCGCACGCCGGTGAGCACGTTGACCTCGAAGTAGCGGCGCCACTCGTCGTCGTCGATGGAGAGCGCATCGGCGGAGCCGAAGATCCCGAGGTTGTTGACGAGCACGTCCACCTCCGCGGCCGCGCGCAGGAGGGAGGCCGTGCCCTTCTCCGTCGACACGTCGGCCGCGACTCCGCGCACCCGCGCCTCCGGCACCGCCGCGCCGACCGCCTCGATCGCCCGGCGGATCGACCGCTCGGAGCGGGCGTTCACGATCACCTCGGCGCCCGCCTCCGCGAGCGTCGTCGCGATGGCCAGCCCGATGCCCTGCCCCGACCCCGTGACGAGGGCCGTGCGCCCGGTGAGATCCAACCCGATCATGCTGCTCCGCTCCGCGCTGCCGCCCGCCGGCCGCGCTCGGGGTCGAGCATGCCACCGAGCCCTGACATCCGGCCCGCTTCCGGCTGAGGACGCCCGCGGGTCGCCGCGGCATCGCTCGGAACGGCGGAGACCGTTGCCAACCGGACACTCGTGCGTTACGGTCTAATCAATCGGCAATACGTATTACCCGCGGGTAGTAGGCCGATGACCCAGACTGTCGACGAGGACGAGGCGGACGCGTGACCCCGATGCAAGCAGATGTCGCCGTGATCGGCGGCGGCCTCGGAGGAGTGGCGGCGGCGATCGCCCTCGCCCGCAACGGCCTCTCGGTCGTGCTGACCGAGCAGTACCCGTGGCTGGGCGGCCAGCTCACCTCGCAGGGCGTCCCGCCGGACGAGCACACCTGGGTCGAGCAGTTCGGCGTCACCGCCGACTACCGGCGCCTCCGGGACGGCATCCGCGGCTACTACCGCCGCAACTACCCCCTCACCGCCGAGGCGATGCGCGACGACCGCCTGAACCCCGGCCGCGGACTCGTGAGCAGGCTCTGCGCCGAGCCCCGCGTCGCCGTCGCCGTGCTCGACGAGATGCTCGCCCCCTACCGCTCGAGCGGAGCGATCCGCGTCGTCACCGGCGTCGTCCCCTTCGCCGTCGACGGCGGCCCGGGCCGGATCGAGCGCGTCCTGCTGCGCGACGCGGTCTCGGGCGAGGAGCTCGCCGTCTCCGGACGGTACGTGATCGACGCGACCGAGACGGGGGAGCTGCTCCCCCTCGCGGAGGTCGACTACGTCACGGGCTCCGAGTCGCGCGACGAGCACGGCGAGCCCAGCGCTCCCGCCGTCGCCGACCCGATGAACGTGCAGGCCGTCACCTGGTGCTTCGGCTTCGACAGCGCGGACGGCGACCACACCATCGAGCGCCCGGCCGACTACGACTACTGGCACGAGTACGAGGTGCCGTTCTGGGGCGGGAAGCTCCTCTCCTTCACCGCGCCGAACCCGAGGACGCTGCGCCCCGAGACCCGCACGATGCACGTGAACGCCGTGGGCGACACCCGCACCGCGGACCAGCGCGCGCAGGGCGGGGACACCGACCTCTGGATGTTCCGCCGGATCCTCGCGACCGAGACCCTCCGGCCGGGCGCGCTCGACAGCGACATCGTGCTCGCGAACTGGCCGATGCTCGACTACCTCGACAGCTCGATCCTCGACGTGCCGGAGCCGGAGAAGCACCTCGCCGGCGCCCGCGCGCTCTCGCTGTCGTACTTCTACTGGCTCCAGACCGAGGCGCCCCGGCCCGACGGCGGCCGCGGCTGGCCCGGGCTCCGGCTCCGCGGCGACGTGATGGGCACCGCCGACGGCCTCGCGCAGGCCCCCTACATCCGCGAGTCCCGCCGGATCCGCGCGCTCACCACGGTGCGCGAGCAGGACGTCTCCGTCGCCGCCCGCGGGACGGGGAGCCCCGCGCGCTTCGACGACTCCGTCGGCGTGGGCATGTACCGGATCGACCTGCACCCGACCACCGGAGGCGACAACTACCTCGACGTGGAGTGCTCACCGTTCGAGATCCCGCTCGGCGCCCTCGTGCCGCGCACCCCGACGAACCTGCTGCCCGGGGGCAAGAACATCGGGACGACGCACATCACCAACGGCGCGTACCGCCTCCACCCCGTGGAGTGGAACATCGGCGAGGCCGTCGGCGAGCTGGCGGCCCTCGCCCTCGCCGAGGACCTGTCGCCCCACGAGATCGCCGCCGACCCCGCCCTCGTCGCCCGCCTGCAGGCGAGGCTCGAGTCGCGCGGCGTAGAGACCCACTGGCCCGACGTCGTCGGGTACTGACCGGGAACACCGAGAAGACCATTGGAGAAAGAGAGACGATGAGACCAGCGAAGAAGCTGATGGCCTCGCTCGCCGCAGTCGGAGTGATCGCCGCCCTCTCGGGCTGCGGCGCCGCCGGCGGCGGTGACGACTCAGCACCCGTCGCTCTGAGGATGTCCGTCTGGACCTCCGACGAGAAGCAGCTCGCCCTGTTCGACTCGATGGCCGACGAGTACATCGCCGACCACCCCGAGATCGAGTCCGTGACCTTCGAGTCCCTCCCGTTCGCGGACTACAACTCGACCCTGACCACGCAGGCCGCGGGCGGCAACGCCCCCGACCTCGCCTGGGTCGGCGACATCGCGAAGGACCTGATCGACGCCGGAGCGCTCGCTCCGCTGACCGAGACCTTCGAGGGGACCGAGGGCTACGAGTACGACGACATCCTGCCCAGCGTGGCGCAGTCGTTCAGCCAGGACGGCGAGCTCTACGCGTACCCGTTCTCCAACTCGCCCTTCGCGCTGTACGTGAACCAGGACCTCATCGCGCAGGCCGGGCAGACCGTCGACCCCGCGACGCTCAGCTGGGAGGACGTCGACCGCATCGGCGCGGCCGTCAACGAGTCGACCGGCAAGGCCGGCTACATCATCCGCGACTTCGACTTCTCGGGCTGGCTGAGCCTCGCGAACCTCTGGGCGGGCTGGGGAGCCCAGCCGTGGAGCGACGACGGGACCCAGTGCACGATGGACTCGCCCGAGATGGTGGAGGCGTTCCAGTTCTTCCACGACTCGGTCTACGTCAGCGGCGCGACCCCCGGACCCGGCGTGACGGCGGACTTCTTCGCCGGCGACGCCGCGTTCACGACCGCGCAGGTCTCGCGGGCGAGCCTGCTCGACGGCTCGTTCCCGTTCGAGATCTACCCGCTGCCCGTCGGCCCCGCCGGCGAGTACGGCAACATCGGCCAGGCCGGCATGGCCGCGCTCGCAGGCGGCGACCACGTGGAGGAGGCGACCGGCTTCCTCTCGTTCATGACCAACCCGGAGAACTCCGCCAAGCTCGCGCAGTTCTTCCCGCCGCCCCGCGAGTCGCTGCTGTCCGGTGAGGAGCTGGCGAAGGTCAACACCCGCCTCAGCGCCGAGCAGCTCGACCGCGTCGTGGTCGACGAGCTGGCCGACGTGTCCGCCACCCCTCCGGTGACGAGCCCTGCCGAGATCACCTCGGTCGGCAAGACGGCGCTGGACCGCATGTGGTCGGCCGACGCCGACGTCGCCGAGGTGCTCGGAGGCGTCTGCGACGCCATCGCGCCCGTCCTCCAGGGGAAGTGATCCCGTGACCGCGACCTCGACGGACAGCCGCCGATCCGCTCCCGCCGGCGCCTACTGGAACCTCCGGCGCCGCGACGCGCTCGCCGGCTGGCTCTTCATCGCGCCCCAGCTGCTCGGTGTGATCGTGTTCGTGCTGCTGCCCGTCGGGCTCGCGGTCTGGTTCAGCCTCAACGAGTGGAACGTCTTCACCGGCTCCATGACCTTCGTGGGCGGCGAGAACTACGAGCGGGCGATCAACGACCCGAGCATCGGCGCGGTGCTCGGCACGACCGCGGTCTTCTCCGGGGGAGTGGTCGTCCTGAACCTCGCCCTCGGGCTGGGCCTGGCCGTGCTGCTCAACCGGAGGATCCCGGGCGGCGCCCTGTTCCGCACGCTCTTCTTCTCGCCCGTCGTCATCTCAGTGGTCGCCTGGACCCTCGTCTGGGGCTTCCTCCTTCAGGACAACGGCGCGATCAACGGCCTGCTCTCGCTGGTCGGCCTCGACGGGCCGAACTGGCTCCAGGAGGGACCCACCGCGATGGCGAGCGTCATCGTCACGCAGGTCATCCGCAGCGTCGGCGTCAACATGGTGCTCTTCCTCGCCGCGCTGCAGGGAGTGCCGGGCGACCTCTACGAGGCGGCCCGCCTGGACGGCGCGAGCCCCCGCGCGATCTTCTTCCGGATCACGCTCCCGCTCATCTCGCCCACCCTGCTCCTCACCGGCATCCTCACGATCGTCGGCTCGCTGCAGGCGTTCGCGCAGGTCGCCGTCCTGACCGAGGGCGGGCCGGAACTGTCGACGACAGTGCTCGTCTACTACGTGTTCCAACAGGCCTTCGAGTTCAGCGACATCGGCTACGGCGCGACGCTCTCGCTGATGCTGCTCCTCTTCGTCCTGATCCTCACGGTCGTGCAGTGGCAGCTGCGCAGGAAATGGGTCTTCTATGAGAACTGACGCCGTCGTCGAGCAGGGGACCCCGCTCACGCCACGCCTCGAAGCCGTCCCGGAGCCGCCCGTCAAGCGCCGCCGCGGCCGCGGCCCGCTCATGACCGCCCTGCTCGTCGTGACGCTGATCCTGCTCGTGCTGCCGTTCGCGGTGCCGACGTTCTGGATGATCGCCTCGTCGTTCAAGCCGGTGAACGAGATCTTCTCGAACCCGCCGACCCTGCTGCCGGACTCGCCGAGCCTGGCGGGCTACGCCGAGGCGTTCCGGTTCCAGCCGTTCGCGCTCCAGTACTGGAACAGCCTCTACATCGCGGTCACGGTCACCGTGGTCACGCTGCTGGTGTCGAGCCTGGCCGGCTACGCCTTCGCCCGGATCCCGTTCCCGGGACGCAACGCGGTGTTCCTCGTCGTCCTGACCGGCCTGCTGGTGCCGACGGAGGTGACGATCATCCCGCTGTTCCAGATCTTCCGGCAGCTCGGCTTCATCGACACCCACGTGCCGCTGCTGCTGGTGCCGATGGTCGGAGCGCCGGCGGTGCTGGGCACGTTCATCATGCGGCAGTACTTCATCGCGATGCCCGGCGAGCTCGAGGAGGCCGCGCGCCTGGACGGCCTCGGCCGCTTCGGGATCTGGCGGCGCATCTTCCTGCCGCTGTCCAAGCCCGCGCTGTCGGCCGTCGCGATCCTGACCTTCCTCGGGTCCTGGAACATGTACCTCGAGCCGACGGTCTACCTGACCTCGCCCGAGCTCTTCACCCTGCCCCAGGCGCTCACCCGCTTCACCGACGCCTACGGCGGGGAGATGTGGGACGTGCAGCTCGCCGCGGCGACGATGACGGTCGTGCCCGTGCTGGCCGTGTTCCTCCTCGCTCAGCGGCAGTTCGTGGAAGGGCTCGCGCACTCCGGTCTGAAAGGCTGACCCGGTGTTCACGGATCGCCCCCTCGCCGCCCTCCGCGAGTTCCGTGCGGAGGTCGCGGAGCCCGACGACTTCGACGCCTTCTGGCGGGCCACCCTCGCGCTCGGGCGGGAGGGCGGCCCCGGCGTCAGCGCCGTGCCGGTCGACGCGGGCCTCCCGCTGGTGCGGGTGCGGGACGTGCGGTTCCCCGGCTTCGCGGGCGAGCCGATCGCCGCCTGGCTGGTGACCCCCGCGGTCGACCCGGGCGCCCCGCTCCCCGTGGTGATCGAGTACCCCGGGTACGGCAGCGGACGGGGCCGGCCGATCGAGCACCTCTGGATCGCCGCCGCCGGGTACGCGCACCTGGTCGTCGACGCGCGAGGCCAGGGAGCCGGCCGCCTCGCCCGCTCCGGAGCCACCCCCGACCCCCACGGCAGCGGCCCCGCCTACCCCGGGGTCACGACCCGCGGCATCGAGTCGCCCGAGACGTACTACTACCGGCGCCTGATCGCGGACGCGGCGCTCGCCGTCGACGCCGTGGAGGCGCTCCCCGGGCTGGACCCGGACCGGGTGTCGGTCTTCGGCGGCAGCCAGGGCGGAGCGCTCGCGACCGCCGCGGCGGCGCTGCGCCCCCGGATGCGCGCCGCGATCGCCCTGGTGCCCTTCCTCTCCGACGTCCTGCGCGCGACGACCGTCACGAACGAGGCGCCCTACGTCGAGATCGCCCGCTACCTGGCGACCCGCCCCGAGGACCTCGACGCCGTCGAGCGGACCCTCTCCTACGTCGACGGCGTCCACTTCTCGCGGCGCCTGCGCTGCCGGGTGCACCGCTCGGTCGGCCTGATGGACCCGATCTGCCCGCCCTCGACGGTCTTCGCCTCCCACAACGTCTCCGGCGGCGAGACGTCGATCGACGTGTGGCCGTACAGCGGGCACGAGGGCGGCGGGGTCGGCGACCGCGAGCGGGCGCTGGAGGTGCTGCGGGAGGTCCTCGGGTGACCGCGCGGGCGTGACCCCGCGTCTCAGGACGTCGGCGCCTCCTCCATCCCGAGCCGCATCGCCAGGTCCATGGCGCGCAGGCGGGCCGGCGAGACGTCGTAGGGCAGGCTCCGGATGATCTCGCCGGCGCTCCGGGCGCGGGAGCCCTGTGCGGGATCGGGGGCCGGCGCGGGGTCCTCGGGCGGGTGCGCCTCGTCCCACGCGTCGAAGATCGCCTCGTCCTCCTCGAGCTGACCGGACTCCTCGACGACGCGCATCAGCCGGGCCTCGAAGGCGTGCCGCTCCCGCGCCACCTGCTCCACCCGGGGGTCGTCCTCGGGGACCGTGTCGTCGAGGGCCTCCTCGGCGGCGTCGACGCGGTCGGCCTCCGCCCGCAGCGCCGGATCGGCGGCCAGGACGACGAAGCGGCCGGCCTGGGAGACGGCGCCCAGCGGGCCGAACATCCGCTCGGTGACCAGCAGGGTGTCGAGGTCGGCCTGGCGCAGCGAGCCCTCGGGTGCGCCCTCGAGGCGGCGCGAGACGATGTCGTCGAGCAGCCCAAGCCGGCCGCCGAGGGTCCGCATGCGCCGGACCGAGGCCCGCTTCCGCTGCAGCTCCTCCTCCTGCGCGGCGAGCGCGGCGTCCAGCCGCGCGAGGACGCCCGCGACCTCGTCCTCGCGGTCGGCGCTGTCCTCGGCGCCGACCGGGGCTGCGACGGCGAAGGCGTCCCGGATGTCCTCGAGTGCGACCCCGGCGTCGGCCAGGCGGCGGATCCAGAGCAGCCGGATGATGTCGTCGTAGCCGTAGCGCCGACGACCGTCTCCGCCCCGCTCGCGCTCGGGGAGCAGGCCGAGCCGGTGGTAGTGGCGGATCGCCCGCGGAGTGACGCCGGCGAACGCGGCGGCGTCGCCGATCTGCACCTGGCGGGGCGGGGCGGGGAACGACTGCATGGGGGACCTCTCCGATCGGGACGGTGCGCATCGAGCAGACCACATGACGCAGGGGCAGGAGCAAGCCGACCCGGCCTGCTCCCGCCCCCGCGTCCCCTCGCGCTCAGCGCGCCAGGCGCACCGTCGCGATCTCGAACGGGCGCAGCTCGAGCCGCACGTCGGCTGACTCCGCCTCGACGGAGCTCTCGATGCGGACCTGCTCGGTCGGGCGCTCCATCAGGTCGGTGCGGGTGACCGTCCGGACGGCGAAGGCGGCGCGGAGGGTCGCTGCGGCGCGGCGGCCGAGCGACTCGTAGAGCCGCACGATCACGTCGCCGCTCCCGTCGTCCGCCGCCTTCACAGCCTCGACGATCACCGAGGGGTCGTCGATCGACACCAGGGGAGCGACGGGCGCGGCGCCGGTGAGCCTGCGGACCGGGGTGTTCAGCGCGTAGCCGGCCTCGACGGCGTCGGGCAGCTCGGCGCCGACCACGAGCGACACTGCGAGGCGGTGGCGGCCCTGGTCGGCGTCCGGGTCGGGGAACAGCGGCGCGCGCAGGAGCGAGAGCCGGACCGTGGTCGTCGGTGTGCCGGCCGCGGCGCGGTCGCGGGTGATGTCGTGCCCGTAGGTGGAGTCGTTGACGACCGCGACGCCGAAGCCCGGCTCGCCGACGTGCACCCAGCGGTGCGCGACGGTCTCGAAGCGGGCGGCGTCCCACGTCGTGTTCACGTGGGTCGGGCGGTGCACGTGGCCGAACTGGATCTCGGACGTCGCCCGGTCCGAGAGCAGGTCGAGCGGGAAGGCGAGCTTGAGCAGCTTGCGGCGCTCGTACCAGTCGATGTCGAGGTCGAGGTCGACGGCCGCCCGGCCGATCTGCAGCGAGACGGTCTGCACGACTGTGGAGCCGCCGAACGAGCGGGTGATCACGACCGCCGGCACCTCGCGGCCGAGCGGGTCGCTCACGGTGCCGGCGCGGACCGAGTCGACGCCGACGAGGTCCTCCACCGTGCGGCGGTAGTTGTCGTCGAGGTCCCAGGCGTCCCACTTGTTCGGGGTGTCGCGGTGGAGCTGGAGGAGCCCCGCGGCGGCGCCGGCGGGCACGACCTCCCGGCCGCTCGCGAGGTCCACGACCGACTCGAGGAGCCCGGAGGCGCCGATCCGCACCCGGACGAGCCCGTTGTCGAGGACGTGGGCGTCGCCGTCGGAGCGGAGCGTCGGGGCCGAGTGCTCCGCGGCGGGGTCGGCCGCGGCCGCGCCGAGCGCCGGCACGCCCCCGACGGCGAAGGGGGAGGAGTTCACCAGCAGCTCCGCGGAGCCCTCGCCGGCGAGGGCCCGGACGGCCTCGGCGATCATCTCCTCGATCCGCTGCGCGATGCGGGCGTAGTTCTCCTCCGCCTCGCGGTGCACCCAGGCGATGGAGGTGCCGGGCAGGATGTCGTGGAACTGCTGCAGGAGGACCGTCCGCCACATCTCGCGCAGCTCGTCGGCCGGGAACGGGACCCCGGCGCGGACGAGGGCCGTGGTCGCCCACAGCTCGATCTCGCGGAGCAGGTGCTCGCTGCGGCGGTTGCCCTGCTTGGTGCGCGCCTGCGACGTGTAGGTGCCGCGGTGGAACTCGAGGTAGAGCTCGCCCGACCAGGTGGGCGCGTCCGGGTACTCGGCCTGCGCCTCCTCGAAGAAGCGGCGGGGTGTGGACAGCTCGACGGTCGGCGAGCCCTCGAGGCTGCGCGTGCGGCGGGCGGCCGCGATCATCTCGCGGTTGGGGCCTCCTCCGCCGTCGCCGTAGCCGAAGGGCACGAGCGACATGGTGCCGCTGCCCTTCTCGGCGTACTGGCGCTCGGCGCGGGCGAGGTCCTCGCCGGAGAGGTCGGAGTTGTAGAGGTCGACGGGCGGGAAGTGCGTGAACACGCGGGTGCCGTCGATGCCCTCCCACCAGAAGGTGTGGTGGGGCATCGTGTTGGTCTCGTTCCACGAGATCTTCTGCGTGAGGAACCAGCGCCCGCCCGCTCCGGCGATGATCTGCGGCAGCGCCGCGGAGTAGCCGAAGGAGTCCGGGAGCCAGACCTCCTCGGTGTCGATCCCGAACTCGTCGAGGAAGAAGCGCTTGCCCTCGAGCAGCTGGCGCACGAGCGCCTCGCCGCCGGGCATGTTCGTGTCCGACTCGACCCACATCCCGCCGACCGGCACGAAGCGGCCCGCGAGCACGTGGCCGCGGACGCGCTCGAACAGCTCCGGGTGGTCGCGCTTCAGCCACGCGTACTGCTGCGCGGAGGAGGCGGCGAAGACGAAGCCCTCCTCGCGCTCGATCAGATCGCAGACGTTCGAGAAGGTGCGGGCCACCTTGCGGGCGGTCTCGCGGGCGGGCCAGAGCCAGGCGGAGTCGATGTGGGCGTGGCCGACGGCGTGCAGGTGGTGCGCGCTGGCCGAGGCGGGCCGCTCGAGGACGGTCCGCAGCGCCTCCCGGCCCGCGGCGGCGGTGCCGGACACGTCGTCCGGATCGAGGACGTCGACGGCGCGGTCGAGGGCGCGCACGATCTCGGCGCGGCGCTGGGAGGACTCGGGCAGCTGCCCGATCAGCCCGACGAGCACGGCCATGTCCTGCTCCAGCTCCCAGACCTCCCGGTCGAGCAGCCCGAGCTCGAGGCGGCGGAGGCGGTAGAGCGGGTCGGACGGCAGGGCGCCGTCGGCGGGGCGGCCGCCGAGCGCCGTGGGGGTGAATGACCAGTCGCCGGTGATGTTCGGGTTGGCGGCGGCCTCGATGTAGAGCTCGACCGTGCGGTCGCCCGCCTCGCGGCCGGGCAGCCGGTCGAGCGGGACCGACTGGTTGAACGGCTCGACGGCCTTCACGACCGTGCCGGTCGCGGTGAAGACGAGCCCCTCCGCCTCGAAGCCGGACTGGGCGCCGGTGTAGCCGAGGTCGACGACGAGCTCGGGCTCGCAGCCGTCGACGCCGACCCAGGAGGCGGGGATCTCGCCGCGCACGTGGAACCACACGGTGCCCCAGGGGGCGCCCCACGGCTCCCCGATGCGGGCGGGCGCGTAGGACGCGGCCCGCGCCTGCTCGAAGGGGACCGGCTCGCCCGGAGCGGTCCACGACTCGATCCCGAGCGGCTCGACCGCCCGGTGGATCGCCGGCCGGAGGCTCTCGGCGCGGAAGCGGGCGATGCGGGCTTCGATGCGGGTGCTGTCGTCATGCATGCGTTCTGGTGCTCGTTCCGTGTGCAGTGGGGGAGGGCGGCGGCGCGGAGGGCGCCACCGCCCGGGGTCAGGAGGCGATGACGACGCGGTGCCCGTCGGGGAAGACGGCCACCTTCCGCCAGGTGTCGCCGGAGCGCTCCCAGCCCTCGTTGACCTGTCCGGCCGGAGGGGTCGGGATGGTCTCGGGGGCGCGGGCGACCGTGGTGTAGCCGGCCGCGCGCTCCACCCGGCCGCGGCCGAGCTCGAACGAGGTCAGGCGTCCCTCGTCGACGATCAGCGAGCCCTCGTCCACTCCCGCGGCGCCGCGCTCGATGAACGGGTTCACGAGGCGCGTCTGGGAGGAGTCGCTGCCCAGCACGATCGCCTTCTGCTGCGGGAAGCGGCCGAGGCTGAGCCCGTAGAAGCCGCCGAGGACGGTGAGGTTGCGCACCTCGAAGTCCGCTCCGCCGTTCGTCAGGCCGACGCCGAGGCAGTTCGCGCCCGAGGTCGGGAAGAAGTTCGGGTTCACGATCATGTGGCTCGTGCCGGCCTCGATCAGCACCTCCCAGCCGTCGCGGGAGCCCTCCGAGCGGAAGTTGATCAGGGTCAGGCCGGAGTTGACCGAGCGCCGGTTCTCGTTGCGGATCGACCGGAGGCCGACCGTGCCGCCGATGGCCTGGCAGTCGAGCAGCGTCATGTTCGTCGGCGCGAGGAGGAAGCCGCCGAGGCCGGGGCTGATCGCCTCGACGTTGGTCATCGAGCCGCCGATGGAGGCCTTGCCCGAGTCCTCCACGCCCCAGCCCGCGGGGGCGACGATCTTGATCTTGTTCCAGGAGTTGGCGTACGAGTACTCGTCGTCGACGCCCGAGACGAAGGTGGCGCGCTCGCGGAAGATGCCCGACTTGCCGGTCTTCTGGATCCACAGGTTGCGGAACTCGCAGTTGACCAGCGAGCGCAGCGACATCCCGTGGCCGCCGGAGGGCGTGCCCGTCATCTCGAAGTCGGCGAGGACGACGCCGGTGGCCTTGTTGTTGTTGGCGGGACCGGCCGCGTCGCCGGTCTGGCCGGAGACGGTGAAGATGTCGCGGGTCGAGCCCTCGATCTGGACGATCCTCGTCTGGCGCATGCCGGCGCCGACGATCTTCGGCCCGGCGTAGCCGTAGGGCGGCCCGTTCTCGGGCTGCACCGGGTAGCCGCGGTAGTCGACCGCGAGGCCCGTCACCCGGATCTCGCCGGCGGGCAGCGACACCTCGCCGCCCGGAGCGGTCATCGCCTTGTCGATGGCCGCCTGCACCGCGCGGGTGTTGTCGGCGCCGGCGCGGTCGTCCCAGCGGAACTCCTTGTCGAGCGGCGAGATCGGCCCCTCGGTGACGCTCAGGCGCTTCTTCTGCCCGGGAGCGTCGGCCGGGGGCGCGGCGGCGGCCGGAGTGGCGGCGCCGACGGCCCCTGCCGCGCCGGCGAGGGCGGCGGCGCCCCCGGCGAGGAAGAGGCGGCGCGAGTTGTCGGGCCTGCGCTGCGGATCGTGCTCGGGCTGCTGATCGGGCTTGTGCTGCCGATCGGGCCTCGGGGAGGCCGTGGTCTGGTTGTCTGGGTCTGCGGGATTCATCATCGTCGACGTTCCGCCCTCTCTCGCCCCGGATGGGCGTACGGCGATCCTTCGTCATCGGTAGCCTGAGGTCAAGACGTAATACCTATTACCAGGATGAAGCGGGGGTGTCCGGGTGCCGCGGATCACGCAGAAGGACATCGCGCGTCTCGCGGGAGTCAGCCAGACGACGGTGTCGTTCGTGCTCAACGACAAGGGCGAGCAGCTCGCCCGGGTCCCGGAGGCGACGCGGGCGCGGATCCTCAAGGCGATCCAGGAGACGGGGTACGTCGCCGACCCCATCGCGCGCCGCCTCAAGCAGGTCGGCACCGGCATGATCGGCGTCTACACCTACGAGAGCCTGTTCCCGCTCGACCGCGAGGACTTCTTCCACCCGTTCCTCGCCGGCATCGAGGAGGAGGCGCAGAACCGCGACATCGACCTCCTCCTGCTGACCAGCGGCCGTGTCGGCGGCCGCCGCGGCGGCCTCAGCGGCGGCACCACCCGGCTGCGCCTGGCCGACTCCTGCATCCTCCTCGGGCAGCGCATGCCCCGTGAGGAGCTCGAGTTCCTCAACGCGAGCGGCTTCTCCTTCGTCAGCGTCGGCCGCCGCGACGACGCCGGCGGGCCCGTGCCCTACGTGGCCGCCGACTACGCGTCGATCGTCCGCGAGCTGATCTCCTGCGCGCGCGCCCTCGGCCACACCCGCTTCGCCTACGCCGGCCACGGCGAGGGCGTCGAGTCGTACACCGACCGCATGGCCGGCGCGCGGGCCGAGCTCGGCGACGGCTTCCTCCACCTCGTCCCGGGGCCGGAGGCGTCGCCGCGGGAGTGGATCCGCCGGATCGCCACCGAGGGCGTCACGGTCGTCCTCGCCGAGCAGGAGGAGCAGTTCGTCCTCCTGCAGGAGGCCGCCGAGGCCGAGGGGGTGGCGGTGCCGGGCGACCTGTCGCTGGTGTCGCTCTCCGGATCGGCCGACCGCACCGGCTGGCAGGCCGGCTTCGAGCTGCCCCGGCGCGACATGGGCCGCCGCGCCGTGCAGATCCTCATCGAGGGCGACCCCGCGCGACGGGAGCAGCAGCTCCTCCGCTGCACGCTCGTCGACGGCGCCTCCCTGGCCGCGGCCCCGGCCTGACCGCTCAGTCTGAACGGCCGGGCTCAGCCCGAGTGGTGGCGCCCGATCGGCAGCACCAGCGGCGTCCGCGAGACCGGGTCCTCGATCACGCGCGACTCCATCCCGAACACCGCGCGCACCGTCTCCGGCGTCACCACCTCGGCGGGCGTGCCCGAGGCGTACAGGGCTCCGTCGCGCACGGCGACGAGGTGGTCGGCGTAGCGGGCGGCGAGGTTGAGGTCGTGCAGCACGATCACGATGGTCGTCCCGCGCGAGCGGTTGAGGTCGGTGAGCAGGTCGAGCACCTCGACCTGGTGCGACACGTCGAGGTAGGTCGTCGGCTCGTCCAGGAGGAGCACGTCGGTCCGCTGGGCGAGGGCCATCGCGATCCACACCCGCTGGCGCTGCCCGCCCGAGAGCTCGTCCACGGGGCGGTCGGCGAGCTCGAGCGTGCCGGTGTCGCGCAGCGCCTCCTCGACGATCGCGTCGTCGTCCGATCCGGAGCCGCGGCCGAAGAGGCCCCGGTGCGGGTAGCGGCCCCGGGCGACCAGGTCCGAGACGGCGATCCCCTCCGGGGCGATCGGGGTCTGCGGCAGCAGCCCCACCTGCTGCGCGACCTGGCGCGTCGGGAGCCGGTGGATCGCGCGCCCGTCGAGCAGGACGCTCCCCGAGCGCGGGGTGATCAGCCGCGCCATCGCGCGCAGGAGCGTCGACTTGCCGCAGGCGTTCGCGCCGACGATCACCGTGATCCGGCCGGGCGGCACGGCGAGCGAGAGCCCGTCGACCACGACGCGCTCGTCGTAGGCGAGGGTGACCGCGTCGGCGGCGAGGGTGGGCGGGGCGTCGGTCACAGGGAGCCTCCGGAGCGGTTGCGGCGGGCGAGGAGCCAGAGCAGGAAGGGCGCGCCGAGGGCGCCGGTGACGACGCCGACCGGGAAGCGCGCGCCCGAGAACAGCGCGCCGACGACGTACTGGGCGAGCAGGTCGGCGGCGAGCACCACGACCGCGCCGACCAGGGCGGAGGGGAT
The DNA here is from genome assembly GCF_002932165.1 of Rathayibacter sp. AY1F8. Lineage (NCBI taxonomy): Bacteria > Bacillati > Actinomycetota > Actinomycetes > Micrococcales > Microbacteriaceae > Rathayibacter > Rathayibacter sp. AY1F8. Next base: position 33,829 of record NZ_PSVB01000020.1, on the reverse strand, counting down.
CAGCAGCGTGCGCGCGCTCGGCAGGATCCGCCGCGCGATCGGCCCCGAGACGAAGGCGACGAACGCGATCGGGCCGGTGGCGGCGGTCGCGACGGCCACGAGGCCGACTCCGACCGCGAGCAGGGCCAGCCGGCTGCGCCGCACGTCGAGCCCGAGCGCGGTCGCCGACTCGTCGCCGAGCTGCAGCACGCCGAGCCGGCCCGAGAGCAGCAGCGCCAGCGGCACCAGCACGAGCATCGTCAGCGCGAGCGGCGGGACGGAGGGCCAGGCGGCCGAGTTGAGGCTGCCGGTCAGCCAGCGCAGCGACTCCTGGACGTCCTCGAAGTCGGCGCGGGTCTGCACGTAGGCGATCACGCTCTGGAACATCGCCGCGACGCCGATGCCGATGAGGATCAGCCGCGCCCCGATCACTCCGCCGCCCTCGGCCAGCCCGGCGATGATCAGGGCCGTCGCGAGCCCAGCCGCGACCGCGATCACCGAGACCGCGCCGCCCGAGAGCCCGAAGAACGCGATCGCGACGACGGCCGCCGCGCTCGCCCCCGACGTGATGCCGATGATGTCGGGGCTGGCGAGGGCGTTGCGCAGCATCGTCTGGAAGATCACGCCGCCCATCCCGAAGCCCACGCCCACCAGGACGGCCGTGATGGTGCGCGGCAGCCGCAGCGTGCCCACGGTGAAGGAGGCGCCCGGCACGGTCTTGCCGAGGACCACGCGGACGACCTCCGGCACCGAGTAGACCGTGCTGCCGACCGTGAGCGAGACGACGACGAGCGCCAGCACGAGCACCGCGAGGACCGCGCAGCCGATGACCGTGCGCCGACGGCGCAGCGTGCGGCCGGCCGCGATGCCGACCGCGGCGGGCGCCTCCGCGGTCCTCACAGCGCCCGCACCTTCGAGCGGCGCACGATCGCGATGAGCACCGGGGCGCCGATCAGCGCGGTCACGATGCCCACCTCGACGTCGCTCGGCCGGGCGACCACGCGGCCGACCACGTCGGCGACGAGCAGCAGCAGGGCGCCGAGCAGAGCGGAGGAGGGCAGCAGCCAGGCGTGCGCGGGGCCGGTGACGCGGCGGGCGAGGTGCGGGACGACCAGGCCGATGAATCCGATCGGTCCGGCGATCGCGGTCGCGGCGCCGCAGAGCAGCACGGCCGCGAGCCCCGCGACCAGGCGGATGCGCCCCACGCGCTGGCCGAGGCCGGTCGCCAGGTCGTCGCCGAGCGCCAGGGCGTCGAGCCCTCGCGCGCTGGAGAGGGCCAGCACCGCGCCGACCGCGAGGAACGGGAGGACCTGCAGGATGCTCGCGGTCTCGGCGCCGCCGACTCCGCCGACCTGCCAGAAGCGGAAGCGGTTCAGCGTGGTCTCCTGGGTGAGCAGGACCGCGCTGATGAGGGAGGTGAGCGCGGCGGCGGTGGCGGCTCCGGCGAGGGCGAGCTTCAGCGGAGTGGCGCCCTCGCGGCCGAGCGACGCGACTGCGTAGACGAACGCCCCGGCGGCGGCGGCTCCGAGGAACGCGAGCCAGATGAACTGCGGCAGGCTCGTCGCGCCGACCCCGGCGATCCCGAGCACGACCGCGAGCGAGGCGCCCGAGTTGAGGCCGAGGATGCCCGGATCGGCGAGCGGGTTGCGGGTCAGGCCCTGCATCACGGCTCCGGCGAGCCCGAGCGCGGCGCCGACCAGGATCGCGAGGACCGTCCGCGGCACCCGCCCCTGCACCGCCGCGTCGACGATGGACGCCGGATCGGGCGAGGTCAGCGCCGGCCAGACCTCGCCGAGCGGGATCTCGCGGGAGCCGTACACGAGCGAGAGGACCGAGGCGACGGCCAGCGCGACGAGGGCGACCGCCAGCGCGGTCGCCCTCGTCTTCCGGGTGGGTGCGGTGCGGGTCACGACACCTTGTCGGCGGCCGCGGCGAGGCCGGCGGTGTACTCGTCGAGCACCCACGGGATGCTGAGCAGGTTCGGCGACGAGGTGGCCATGGCGGCGGAGGAGCCGTCCTCGAGCACGTAGACGGAGCCCCGCTCGACGGCCGGGATCTTGGAGAGCAGCGGGTCGGCCTGCAGTGCGGCGAGGGTCGTGTCGTCGCCGTAGACGACGAGCACGTCGGCGTCGAGCTGGTCGGCGTTCTCGGAGCTGATCGTGCCGCTGAACGCCTCCGAGTCGCCGGAGAGCTCGGCGACGCTCGGGGCGACGTCGAGTCCGAGGTCCTCGACGAACTTCACGCGCGCGTCGTTCGGCGTGTAGTAGGTGAAGGTGCTCGCGTCGGTCGGGTCGTACCAGCCGTACATGAACGTGGTGCCCGCGAGCTGCGGGTAGGACGCGGTGGTCTGCGTGATGTCGCTCTCGATCTCGCCGACCTTCGCGACGGCCTCGTCCTCGAGGCCCAGCGCGGCGCCGTCGAGCTTCGCGGAGTCCTGCCAGGTCGTGCCCCAGGGCAGGCCCGGGTAGGCGACGGTGGGGGCGATCTGGCTGAGGGTGTCGTAGTCCTGCCGGGTGATGCCGGAGTAGGCCGAGAGGATCACGGTCGGGCTGAGGTCCGAGATCGCCTCGAAGGGCACGCCGTCGGTCTCGTCGAACAGGGTCGGGGTCTCGGCGCCGGAGGCGTCGAGCGCTTCCTTCGTCCACACCAGCAGGCCGTCGCCGTCCTCGTCGCCGTAGGAGGCGCGGGTGAAGCCGACCGGGGTCACACCCAGCGCGAGCGCCACGTCCTGGTTGGTCCAGCTCGTCGCGACGACGCGGTCGGCCGACTCGACGGTGGTGCTGCCGAAGGCGTGGTCGACGGTGACGGGGAAGCCCTCGCTGCTCTCGGCGGCGCTGCTCTCGGACGTGCCCTCGGAGCCGGCGTCGGCTCCTCCCGAGCAGGCGGTGAGCAGCAGCGCGGCGAGGCCGAGCGAGGCGACGGCGGTCAGGCGGAGGGGGGTGCGAGTGGCGGGCACGGCGATCCTTCGAAGGGGGTGGTGTGGGTTGCGAAGGTTAACCTAACCTAACCGCCTGGACGGGGCCAGTGGCCGAGGGGATCAGCGGACGGGTCGCGCCTCCGCCGCCGCGTCCATCCGTCGCCCGCGGCCCGTGCCCGCCGCGGGGACGGGCCGCTGCTGACGGATCGATCGCGGGTGCGGCCCAGCGGGAGCATCGTTAGCGTGGAGGTCCGCGCCGATCGCCGGCGCCGAGGGGAGCCCCATGGATCAGACCGTCGAGATCGACGCCCGGGCGGAGGCCCTGCGCGCCGACCCCGAGAGCTTCGCCGCGATGGACGCGCTCTGGCGCAGCGTCTACGCCCTGCCGATGTGGTGCTTCATCGCGCGGGGGCCGGACGACGCGCCCACCCCCTTCGTCGGCGGCCTGGAGTCGGGGCCGATGGTCTTCGCCTTCACCACGGGGGAGCGCGCCCGCGCCGGGGCGCTGCACGCCGGCCTCTCCGACGAGGACGCGTCGCGCGTGCTGAAGGTGCCGATGCCGGCCGCGCTCGAGTGGATCGCGGCGATGGGATCCTCCGGAGTCGCGGGAGTGGTCTTCGACCTGCCCCGCTTCGGGTACTTCGCGCCCCTCCAGAATCTGCTGCCGATGCGCGACTTCATGGCGGCGAACCCGCCGGCCTGAGCCCCGCCCCGTCGAGACCAGCGGATCCGCCGATACCAGCTGATCCGCCGGTTGTCGCCGCCCCGAACTGGTCACTGGACGACACCCGAGGATGGTGGGCCGGAGGCGCGCCCGTCCTCCGAGGACGAGGCCGGGAGACGCCGATGGGGAAGCTGCACTACGACGGATCGGTCGAGATCGACGTCGAGGACCGGGTGCTCGCCCACCTGCAGATCGTCCTCACCGCGAAGCTGCGCCGGGGGGAGTCGTGCCTGCTCACCTGGCGCGACGAGAACGGGATGAGCGACGGCCGCAGCGCGATCTGGCTGCACCCCTCGCACACGCTCCGCTACACCTACGCCGGCGGCCGCATGCCCCGCATCAACCCCGCCTGGATCTCGGCGCTCACCGATCTCGCGAACTCCGCCGGCGGCCTCCGCTTCGTCCCCGAGCCGCCGGAGCCCGTGCATCCCCCCGGCGGGAGCCCTCGCCGGTGACCGGCGGCCGGCCCCGTGCCCGGCCTCGGGCTCAGCAGCCGGAGTCGGCGGCGTCCGCGTCGAGCGCCGCCGCGGTGCCGAGCGCGATCAGCGACTGATCCGTCGCGATCGCGACCCTCGGGAAGCCGAGCGCTCGCAGCAGCCCGGCGCGCTCGCGGTCGCCCGCGTAGGCCCCGGCGCCCTTGCCCGCGCGCCGGGCCGCCGCGGCGATCCTCGGCAGCGGGTCGTCCGGTCCGTCCGCGGCGAGCAGGTCGGACAGGTCCCGTCCGAGGCCGATCGCGAGGTCGAACGGGCCGACGAAGACTCCGCTCACGCCCGGCACCGCGAGAATCCGATCGACGGCGTCGAGGCCGGCCTGCGTCTCGATCATGACCCAGAGCGCGGTGCGCGCCTCGGCGGCCGACGGGGGAGCGGCGCCCCAGAGATCGGACATCGGCCCCCAGCTGCGGCGACCGAGCGGCGGGTAGTGCGCGGCGCGGACGGCCGCGAGCGCCTCCTCGACCGTCTCGATCATCGGGACGACGACGACGTCCGCTCCGGCGTCGAGCGCCCTGCCGATCAGCGCGTCGGAGAGCCCGGCGACCCGGACGCCGACGGGCGGCCTCCCGCTCACGACGCCGAGCGCGCGAAGGGAGGCGAGGACCGCGGCGTCGTCGAACGCGCCGTGCTGCGCGTCCAGGCACAGCCACGCGGGCCCGCCGCGAGCGATCTGCGCGACCGTCAGCGGCTCCCCAAGCCGGCACCACACCCCGTCGGCCCGACCGTCTCCGAGAACCCGTTCCGCATCCACGGGTCCGATCCTCGCGCACGGAGCGCCGCCTAGGCGAGGACCGCCAGCGCCGTCGACAGGATCCCGAGGACGACGCCCGCCGCGAGCAGGATCAGGCCGGTCAGGCGCAGCGCCCGCACCGCGTCGCTCCACCGGTGCAGGCGGATGCGGTGCGGATCCTCCTCGCGGTAGTGCACCTCCCGCTGGTCCGACCGCGTCGGCGTCAGCGGGTCCCCGGCGGACAGCGGACGCGATCGCACCTCGCCGGCCCGGGTCACCCAGTGCAGCGCGAGGGGCGGACCCTCCTCGAGGTAGGCGGTCGTCGTCAGCCAGCGTCCGTCGATCAGCGCCGCGACGAACGCGGCGAGCAGGAACAGCACGCCGAGGGGGAGGGTGACAAGCGAGAGGGCCTCGGAGATCGTGTCCAGCATGCAGCGTCCCTCCGACCGGATCCGGTGCTGAGCGTACCGAGTCGGCGGCCGGCGCGTCCGCAGTGGGACGCGCCCCGCCGCCGAGCCCGCGGGCCTCAGCCCCAGGCGACCTCGAGGTCGACGACGAACGTCACTCCGAAGCGATCGCGCAGCATCCCGTAGAGGGGCGACCAGGCCGCCGGGGCCAGGGGCACGACGACCGCCGCCCCCTCCGAGAGGCCGTCCCAGAGGCGGTGCAGCTCGTCGGCGTCGGAGCCGCGCAGCGACACGAACACCGGGATCGTACCCGAGTCGTAAGCCGTGTGCGCGGGGACGTCGTACGCCATGACGCGGAAGCCGGCCTCGGAGACGACCTGGCCCCACATCAGCTGGTCGGCCTCGTCGGGCGCGGTGACAGCGTTCGCGTCCGCGTAGGACATCGCGTCGACCCGGCCTCCCGTGACCGAGGCGTAGAACTCCAGTGCCTCGCGGGCCTGTCCGCGGAAGTTGAGGTGGGTCGTCGTAGTGATGCTCATGGTGCGCTCCTCGCAGTCGTGCCGGGTCGATCACCCGGTGCCCCGACGCTCCCAGGAGAAGAGGACGGTGACGGTCCTCTTCTCGGAATACCCTCGGGACGTGCCCACGACGACCGAGCGGCTCCTCCTGCTCCTCTCCCTCCTGCAGACCCGCCGCGACTGGCCGGGCGGAGTGCTCGCCGAGCGCCTGGGGATCGCGCCGCGCACGGTGCGTCGCGACGTCGACCGACTCCGCACGATGGGCTACCGGATCGACGCGGCGAAGGGCCCCGACGGCGGGTACCGGCTCGAGGCCGGCGCCGAGCTCCCGCCGCTGCTCTTCGACGACGAGCAGGTGCTCGCCCTCACCGCCGCCCTGCGCGCGCCGATCACGGGGCTCGAGGAGGCGTCGGCCCGTGCGCTGGCGACGGTGCGGCAGGTCCTGCCCGCCCGGCTCCGGCCCCGAGCGGATGCGCTGCGCTTCACGGTCGCGGCGGCGCCGGCCCCCGCAGTCCCTCCGGAGCGGCTGGTCGCGGTCGCGGCGGCCGTCCGGGCCTCGGAGGTGCTCCGCTTCGCGTACGCGGAGGCGGTGCGCCGCGTCGAGCCCCACCACCTGGTCGCGCGTCAGGGCCGCTGGTACCTCATCGGTTTCGACCTCGACCGCGACGACTGGCGGGTGTTCCGCGTCGACCGGCTCGAGCCGCGCTCGCCCCGCGGGGCTCGCTTCCGCCGCCGGGTGCTGCCGGGCGGGAGTCCCGCCGAGTTCCTGGAGGCGCGGTTCCGCGGCGGAGCGCCCGGGGAGGGGTGGCCGTGCCGCGGCTCGGTGGTGCTCGAGGCGCCCGCCGCCGAGGTCCTGCCCTACGCGGGCGACGGGGAGGTGGAGGACCTCGGCGACGCGGGCTGCCGACTCGCCCTCGGCGCCTGGTCGTGGGAGGCGCTCGCCGCGTCGTTCGGCCGGTTCGCCGCTGCGATGGCCGGGGCCGAGCCGCCCGAGCTGGCCGCCGCGTTCCGCGTGCTCGCGGAGCGGTACGCCGCGGCGGGAGCCTGACCGGACCGCGGCGGCCGTCCGGCGCCGCTACTTCACCGAGTACCGGGCGCTCCCCGTGCTGCCGTCCGCCGTCGTGACCGTCAGCGTCCAGCAGGTGCCCCGCTTCGCGGGCACCGTCCACGCCTTCACGTAGCGGTTCGTCGCGGTGTCGTAGCGGAGGCGTCCGGTCAGGGTGGTCGTCGGCGCTCCGGTGAGGACGGCGCCGGCGGTGCAGGAGGTCTGCTTCTGCGTGACGCTGCGCGCGTCGGCGAGGGCGGAGTGGCGGAACGTTCCCGCGGAGGACGTCGAGGTCACCTGGAACGTCATGCCGGTCGCGGCTCCGGCGGCCACGCTCTTCACCGAGGTGCTGAGCCCGCCGATCGTCCACGGGGTCACGGTGTAGGACGCGGTGAGGGTCGAGACGTTGCCCGCCCGGTCGGTCGCGGTCGCCCGGTACACGTGCGGTCCGACGGAGCGGCCGCCGCCCGCGATCACGCAGTCGCCGGTGAGGCCCGCGAGCGCGTCGTCCGCGAGGCAGCGCGCCTCCGGGAGCACGGTGCCGAAGGGGTAGGACCCCTCGGGCCTCGACGTGAACGAGAGCTGCGGCTTCGTGGTGTCGATGGCGATGCCGCTGCGGGTCGTCGTGGCGCGGTTGCCCGCGTTGTCGACGGCGGTGCCGGTGACGCTCTGGCCGGGGCCCTCGCGCAGGATCCGCGCGGGGGTGCAGCTGCGGATCCCGGAGCCGCTGCCGTCGGCGCAGGAGAAGCCGACGGAGACGGGGGAGCGGAACCAGCCCGCGGCGTTCGGAGCCGTCGGCGCGGTCGTCGCGGCGATGGTGGGGACGCCGGTGTCGACGATCCGGTAGGTCGCGGTGGCGGTCGTGGTCAGTCCTCCGGGGTCGGTCCAGGTGCAGGTCGCCGTGCGGGTGCCGAGGCCGTTCACGAGCGTGCCGGTGACGACGGCCTCCTCGCTGAACGTTCCGCTCTCCGCATCCGTGATCGCGCAGGCGGCCCTCGGCTCCGAGCCCTTCTCGTAGGAGGCGCCGTCGGTGGCGGAGGCGACCGTCACGACGGGCGGGGTGTTCGCGGGGACCACGGTGACCGTGTGCGGCACGCCGGCCGTGGTGCCGTACGCGTTCCGCGCGCTCACCGTGAAGGTGGAGTCGCCTGCGGTGGTCGGCCTGCCCGAGACGACGCCCTCCGGCGAGAGGGCCACCCCCGCGGGAAGGGCGCCGGACGAGACCTCGAAGGTCGCAGCCGGGCCGGACGCCGTGAAGGTCGCGGAGTAGCGGGTCCCGGTCGTGACGAGCGTCTCGGCGGTGTCGGCGGTGAGGGTCGGCAGCGGGCCGATCGCGAAGGCGTGGTTGAAGCCGACCGCGATGCCGGTGGCGCCGGTGATCCCGGCCGGGACGTCCAGCTCCGTGTCGCCGTCGGGGTGCAGGGAGACGACGGTGCCGTCGGACGTCAGCAGGACGCTGAAGCCGATGCCGGCGGCGATCGCGGTGATGCCGCCGAGATCGGCGGGGACCCGCGGCAAGCCGGAGTCGACGGGGTCGCCCCAGGTGACGACGGTGCCGTCCCGCTTCAGGGCGAGGCTGTGGGAGTAGCTGACCGAGACGGCGACGACGTCCCGGAGGCCCGCCGGGGCGGTGTACGCGCCCCTGTCGTCGCCGCCCCACGCCACGACCGTCCCGTCGGCGCGCAGCGCGAGGCTGTTCCAGCCGCCCGCGGCGATCGCGACCACTCCGGAGAGACCCACCGGCACGTCGGTCGCTCCGAACTGATCCGAGCCCCAGGCCGCCACGGTCCCGTCGCCCCGCAGAGCGAGGGTGTGGTAGCTGCCCGCGGCGACGGCGGTCACGCCGCCGAGTCCGGCCGGGACGTCGGTCTGGCCCTGACGGTCGTCGCCCCACGCGACGACCGTCCCCTCCATCGTGAGGGCGATGCTGTGGAGGTACCCGGTCGAGATCGCGGTCACCTCGCGGAGCCCGGCCGGCACGTCCCGCTCGCCCTCCAGATCCGCTCCCCAGGCCTCGACGGTGCCGTCGGTGTGGAGCGCGAGGGTGTGGCTGTAGCTGCTCGCGACGTCCGTGAGGTCGGACATGCCCGCCGGCACGTCCCACTCCCCGTTGAGGTAGCGCCCCCAGGCGGCGACGCCGTTGGCGAGGTGGTCGTTCCCGACCGGCACCGGGTCCGGCTCGGCGGAGGCGAGGGGAGCCGCGGTGCCGGCGAGCAGCGCGACGGTCGCGGTCAGAGCGAGCAGAGTGCGGCGCAGACCCGCGGCGGTGCGGGTGGGGCGCGGAGAAGCGGGGTCGGTCACGGGCTCACGCTAGGGGCCGGCTCTCCTCCGCGGCGGGGGCGGGGGCGCCCTGTAGCGGACATGTCCTCTAGAGGGCGGAGCGCCGCTCCTCCAGGGCGAAGCCCGGGCCCTCCAGGGCGGAGCCTGGCCCCTCGGGGCCCGCGGCGGAAGGGCTTGCTCGGATCCGCGGCGGGCGATTGGCTGGAGGGCAGGAGAGAGAGGTGTCACCATGACGCAGACCTTCCCCGCCTGGTTGCGGGATCAGCAGAAGAGGGACGACGAGGTCGGCCGCTTCGCGCAGGCCTTCGGCGGTCGCGACGACCTGCCCGAGCACGGCGGCCGCGCGATCTACGACGGCTACTTCGCCAGCGAGCCCGAGTCGGCGCGGGCCGATCTGGACCGCGCTTGGATGGAGTTCGAGGCGCACCCCGAGCCGTCCGCCACGTCCGACGAGCCGGAGGGGCTCCGATGAGCGACCAGACCCCGAGCCCCGTCGAGGACCCGGACGACCAGTCCGACAAGCCGTCGCAGGCCGAGGGCGAGGACGAGCGCGACACCCCGCACGAGGTCCTGCCCGCCGAGGGCAAGCCCTCGAAGGCCGAGGGCTGAGCCGACGCACTGAGCCGACGCACTCCCCGGAGGGGCGCATCCTGCAGAGGGTGCGCCCCTCCATCGCGTCAGCGCCCGGTGACCGCCAGCAGCTCGTGCGCTGCGGCGCTGTCCGGGTAGCGGGAGAGCACGCGGTCCAGATCGCGCCGAGCAGGAGCCGTGCGCCCGTCCGAGAGGAGCGTGCTCGCGCGCTCGAGCAGCGCCTCCGCCCCCAGCTCCACGGGCCGCGCACTGGTGACGGTCGGGCGCACCACGCGGTCGAACGCCTCGAGGGCGCCCTCGACTAGGCCGAGCTCGCGGAGAGCGACGCCGCGGCGGATGAGCACCGCGGCGGAGGCGGCGTCCACGTTCTCGACGGGCGCCGAGAACTCGGCCACGTCGCTCCAGCGGCGGCGGGCGGAGTAGAGGGAGGCGAGCGTCGACGCCGCGAGGGTCGACGGCTCAAGGGTCTCGACCGCCACGACCGCCGCGGCCGGATCCATCGGTGCTGCCAGCTCGGCGTAGAGCAGGCGCAGCGCCGGGGCGTCGAGCGGCACCTCCACGTCGAGGCCGCCGCTCAGCGGCAGGCGGACGGTCAGCGCGATCCCGTAGCGGCGGAGGAAGGAGTCGGCCGACGGGTCGTAGCGGATGCGCACCAGCCAGCCGGTGAGCCGCAGAGCGCGGTCGTCGTCTGCGGAGTGCAGGGCGTCGCGGACGAGCTCGACGACGGCCGCGAGGCGCGAGCACTCGGGGGAGCCGGTGGTCGCCTCGTGCAGGTCCTCCGCCGGCGCCCCGGCGCGCACGAGCCGGAGCAGAGGCGCCTCCCACGCCGGAGCGAGGGCGGAGGGGCGCACGAGACCCGGCCCGCCGGGCATGCTGAGCCAACCGGACAGCCGGGAGCGGTGGTCCTCGGGGGAGAGCGGGTCGCCGGCAGCCCGGAGCCGGGGGCGCGCGAGGGCACGGAGCTCACCGCTCCGCCGGAAGCCGACTGCCACGGCCGATCCCCCTCCGCGTGCGGCGGCGGCTGAGGACCGTCGATCCGCCGAGTCTACGGCGTCGCCCCCCGCCGTCACCCCCGAACGGGGAGCGACGCGCTGGCGGCGATCCCCCGCCTCCCGTCGTCGCCCCCCGGCGCTGTCAGGCGCCGATCGAGCCCGCCGTGCGCAGCGGCATCACGTCGGGCTTCTCGGCGGTGCTCGCGATCGTCACGACCGCCTTCTCCTCGTTCGAGCGGAGCACGGCGTCCATGATCTCGAGCACGTGCAGGGCCACGCGGCCGGAGGCGCGGTGCGGGCGGTCCTCCGCGATCGCCTCCGCGAGGTCGGCCAGTCCCACTCCGCGACCGGTGTCGATCACGCCGGCGGAGTCGGGGACGACCCGCCAGTCCTCGTCGCGGACGGCGACCTCGACCGGGTCCGAGAACATGTTCGGATCCGGGACCGAGATGGTGCCCTCGGTGCCGTAGACCTCGAACTTCGGGGCCCGGCTGCGCCAGACCTCGAAGCTCACGGTGACGGTGGTGGCGACTCCGCTCGCGTGCTCGAGCAGCGCGGTGATGTGCGTGTCGATCGTCACCTCGATCGGCGTGCCCGCCTTCGGCCCGGTCTCGATCGTGCGCGGGCGGTCGGAGCGGGTGGCCAGGCCCGTGACGCGGACGACCGGCCCGAAGAAGTGCACGAGCGCCGTCAGGTAGTACGGGCCCATGTCCAGCAGCGGGCCGCCGCCGGGCTGGTAGTAGAACTCGGGCGCCGGGTGCCAGCGCTCGTGGCCGGGCGCGGCCCAGTGCACCTGCGCGGCGATCGGGGTGCCGATCGCGCCGGAGTCGAGGGTGAGGCGCGCGGTCTGCACCCCGGTCCCGAGCACCGTGTCCGGGGCGCTCGCGAAGCGCAGGCCCAGCTCGTCCGCGAGGTCGAGCATCGGCGCGGCCTCGGCCGGGTTCAGCCCGAGCGGCTTCTCGGCGAAGACGTGCTTGCCCGCCTTCAAGGCGCGGGTGCCGATCTCGACGTGCGCCGCCGGGATCGTGAGGTTCAGCACCGCGTCGATCTCCGGGTCGTCGATCAGCGCGTCGACGGTGAGGGCGCGGACGCCCTGCTCGTCGGCGACCTGCTGCGCCCGCTCCTGGTTCAGGTCGGCGACCGCGACGAGGCGGAGGCCGGGGAAGGTCGGGAGGTTCGCGAGGTACTGCTCGCTGATCTTCCCGACGCCGATGATGCCGACTCTCAGCGGGACGCCCACAGCATTCCCCTCTCGATGATCGTGCGGACGTTGTCGTCCTGGAGGATCTCGACGCGGTGGCCCGGCGTCGAGACGAAGATGCGGCCCTCGCCCCAGAGGCGGGTCCAGATCGCGGGGGAGGTGATGGGGCGCTTCCACGGGTCCCACGGGCGGACGGCCTGCGTGGTCGTGGCGAGCACGTCGTTGTAGTCGTCGTGCAGCACCCAGTACTGCTCCGTGACCAGCTCGAAGTCGGAGATGCCCTGCGTGATCGGGTGGTCGGCGGCGAGGGCCGTCATCTCGATCGTGTGCGGCATGTAGTTGTCCGACTGCTCGCCGGTGCGCTCGTCCGGGTGCTTGCCGGGGTGCGAGGCGAACTGGCCGCCGATCAGCTGCAGGTAGTCGGAGTTGTCGCGGTAGGAGTCGGCGATCCCGCCGTGCCAGCCGGCGAGGCCTGTGCCGCGCTCGACCGCCGCGCGGAGGCCCAGGAACTCCTCCCACTGGATGGAGGTCATCGTGTTCGACTGCACGATCAGGTCGACCGTCCGCATGTAGGCCTCGTCGGCGTACACGGCGGTCGACTCCTCGACGCGCACGTCGTAGCCGTTGTCGCGGAGGAACGGCAGGAACAGCTCGGTCGCCTCGACCGGTTGGTGGCCGTCCCAGCCCCCTCGGACGACGAGGGCCGTCTTGCCGGGAGTGGTCGGGGAGTGGTCGGTCATCGTCGTCCTCACGTGCGGGCGGATCGCTCCGCGGTTCGTCATCGAACAGGACTTGCGCAACTTCTGTGCGGGAGCCCCGGCGTCCGACCATCATGCACCGCGGTTCCCGGCGGAGCAAGCCGTCCTGGCGCAGGGCTAGTTGCGAAAGTCGGTATCCGCTACGGTGAGCACATGCCCGACCACGACGACGTCTCCGGAGCGACCACCCGCCCGACCATGGCGCTGATCGCCGAGCGCGCCGGGACGAGCGTCCCCACCGTCTCGAAGGTGCTCAACGGCGGCACCGACGTCTCGGAGGCGACCCGCCTGCGCGTGATGGAGGCGGCGCACGCGCTCGGCTACCGCCGCCGCCCGCGCCTGCGCCCGCCGGTCGAGGATCCGCACTCCGCCCAGATCGTCGACGTCGTCGTCGGCCACATCGGCGGCACCTGGATCGGACCGGTCCTCGAGGGGATCGAGGCCGAGGCCTCCGCCGCCGGGGTCGACCTGGTGCTTACCCGCGCCCGCGACGACGGCGCCTGGATCAGCCGCCTCCTCCGCCGCCCCTCGCTCGGCGCCATCGTGGTGCTGGTCAACGTCTCGGCCGCGCAGCTGCACCTGCTGACCACCGCCGAGCTGCCCGTCGTCGTCGTCGACCCCAGCACGCGGCCGCCGGCCGACGTCGCGAGCGTCGGCGCGACCAACTGGGACGGGGGCCGCATGGCCGCCGAGCACCTCCTCGACGCCGGCCACACCCGCTTCGGCGTCCTCGGCGGCACCCGCACCCAGCTCTACAGCAGCGCCCGGATCGACGGCTTCACCACCGCGCTCCGCGCCGCCGGGGTCGAGGATCCGCGCGTCGCCTACTGCGACTGGGACCGCGAGCTGGCCCGCGAGGCCGCCGGGCTGATGCTCGCCGAGCCGGACGCGCCGACCGCCTTCTTCGCCTGCTCCGACGTGATGGCGCTCGGCGTCTACGAGGCCGCCGACGACGCCGGCCTCCGCATCCCGCGAGACCTCAGCGTCATCGGCTTCGACGACGTCGAGGAGTCGGCCTGGGCGACCCCGCCGATGACCACGATCCAGCAGCCCATCGGCGAGATGGGCGCCATCGCCTTCCGGATGCTGCACCAGGCGCACCGGTCGGCGACCCCGCTCGCCTCGGGAGCCTTGGCCACCCGCATGGAGCTGGAGACGCGGCTGATCCGCCGCGCCTCCGTCGCACCCGTGCGCGTCTAGCGCCGCCCGCGGGCCCTCCCGCCTCCCGCCCTCCCCGAGATCGATGCGTCACGATCGGCCCCTCTCCCGCGCCCGTGACGACCGTTCGTGACGCATCGACCCCGGCGGGCGCCGCGGTCCCGCAGCCCCGACCCTCAGTGCCCCGCGCCGAGGTTCCCGGCGAGGCGGCCGTGCATCCGGGTGGAGGCGTCGTTCATGCCCTCGATCACGGCGCGGGTGCCGTGGCGCTCGTACTTGGTCGTGACGGCGTCCAGCGCGGCGACGGTCGAGGCGTCCCAGATGTGGGAGCCGGAGAGGTCGATCACGACGTGCGCAGGGTCCTCCGCGTAGGAGAACTGCGTGGTGAGGTCGTTGCTGGAGGCGAAGAACAGCTCGCCGGTGACCGTGTAGTGGGCCGTCGATCCGTCGGACGAGAGGGTGCGCTCGACGGTGGCGAAGTGGGCGACCCGGCGGGCGAAGACGACCATGGCAGCCAGGACGCCGATGACGACTCCGATCGCCAGGTTGTGGGTGAGGACGACCACGACGACCGTGGCGATCATGACGACCGTCTCGCCCACGGGCATCCGCTTCAGGGTCGACGGGCGGATGCTGTGCCAGTCGAACGTCGCCACCGAGACCATCACCATCACCGCGACCAGCGCGGCCATCGGGATGATCGCGACGAGGTCGCCGAGCGCGACGACGAGGATCAGGAGGAACACGCCAGCGAGGAAGGTCGAGATGCGGGTGCGGGCGCCGGACGCCTTCACGTTGATCATCGTCTGGCCGATCATCGCGCAGCCGCCCATGCCGCCGAACAGGCCGGAGAGCACGTTCGCGGCGCCCTGCCCGAGCGACTCGCGGGTCTTGCGGGAGGGGGTGTCGGTGATGTCGTCGACGAGCTTCGCAGTCATCAGCGACTCGAGGAGTCCGACGAGCGCCATCGCGACGGCGTACGGCGCGATGGTCGTGAAGGTCTCCCAGGTCAGCGGTACGTTCGGCAGGAACAGCTCGGGGAGGCTGCGGGGCAGCTCGCCCTGATCGCCCACGGTGGGGACGGCGACCGCCGTCACGACGACCGCCGCGGTGATGAGGACGATGGCGACGAGAGGCGCCGGAACGGCCTTCGTCAGGCGCGGCATCACGACCATGATCACGATCCCGACGGCGACCAGCGGGTAGACCAGCCAGGGCACGCCGATCAGGTTGGGGATCTGCGCCGAGAAGATCAGGATCGCCAGCGCGTTCACGAATCCGACCATCACGCTGCGGGGGATGAAGCGCATGAGCTTCGCCACTCCGAGCAGCCCGAGCACGATCTGGAGCACGCCCGCGAGGATCACCGTCGCGATGAAGTAGTCCATCCCGTAGTCGCGGGCGACGGGGGCGATCACGAGGGCGACGGCGCCCGTGGCGGCGGTGATCATCGCGGGGCGTCCGCCGAGGAACGCGATCGACACGGCCATCACGAACGACGAGAAGAGGCCGACCCGCGGATCCACGCCCGCGATGATCGAGAACGAGATCGCCTCGGGGATGAGCGCGAGCGCGACCACGAGGCCGGCGAGGACCTCGCGGGTCAGGATGCGGGGGGTGCGCAGCGCCGTCATCACGGTGGGCTCGGCGTGAGGGCGGGCAGGGGTCTTCGAGGCGAGGGCCATCGCGGCGGCTCCAGGGAGTGGGAGGGGTGCTCGACGAGGAGCGCGGAGGGCTGCGGCATCAGGTCGGCGGAAGCGGGCGGGGATGCCAAGCTTGCAGAGGCGTGTCAGCAGCACGGGCAACCCTACCCTCACGTAAGGGTAGATCTGAAGGGGTGAGCAGGATCGGCACCATGCACATCGGCGAGCTCGCCGAGCGGACCGGCCTCTCGCTCCGGACCCTGCGCCACTACGACGAGATCGGCCTCGTGAAGGCGTCCGGCCGCACCGAGGGCGGCTTCCGCCTCTACACGTCCACCGACTACGACCGCCTGATCCTCATCCGCCGCATGAAGCCGCTCGGCTTCTCGCTGGAGGAGATGGCCGCGCTGCTCCGCGTGATCGACACCCTCGAGGCCGAGGGCGACGACGCGCCGGCCGAGGTCCGCGCGCAGCTCGACGCCTTCGTCGCGCAGGCCCGCGAGCGCCGCGAGGCGCTGAGCGCCCAGCTCGCGATGGCCGACGAGTTCGTCGAGCTGCTCACCAGCCGCTGAGCCCGGCCGCCTGCGCGATCGATGCGTCGCGAACGGCTCCCCTTCGCCTCCGATGACGACCTTTCGCGACGCATCGGATCCCCGGGAGCGCGGGAGAGCCGCTCAGGTCGCGCTCGCGTCGGGCAGCTGCTCCGAGCAGTCGCCGCCCGGCTCGGTGGCGAGCTCGAAGTGCCAGATCTCGTTCGCGTAGATCTGGCAGAGCCCGTAGTCGGTGCCGTGCTGTGCGAGCCAGCTGTCCGCGTCCGTGTAGCCGATGTCGACCGCGCCGCCGGTGAGGTGGGCGGAGGAGGTGACGGATGCGACGCGGCGGCCGCGGCCCGACGGCGGCCGTCAGCCGCGCGGACCGCGGGCCAGCAGGGCGTGCAGCAGCGGCAGCGCCGACGCGATCATCAGCACGGTCCCGAAGCCGCTGTCGTCCGGGCGCACGACGGCGCCGGCGATCAGCAGTCCCGCGAACAGCACGGCCGAGATCACGCGGCGGACGGTGCCCTCGAGCCGGTTCAGCCGGCGCTCGATCGTGGGGACGGTGACCGCGAGCTCGCCGTCGTCGAGGGTCGTGACGAGCTCGTCGAGCCGGCGCGGCAGGCGCCAGATCAGGCCGAGCGTGTCGACGGCCTGCTTGCCGACGTCCTGCACGACGGAGCCGCGCTCCTCGCGGATCAGCTGCTGCGCGTAGGGCTCGACCGAGTCCCACAGGTTGAAGGCCGGGTCGAGCGCGCTGCAGACGCCCGAGGTCAGCGACATCGCGCGGATGACGAGCAGGAAGTTCTCGGGGAGCTGGAACGGCAGCGCGCGCACGACGTCGCCGAACTGCACGGCGAAGTCGCGGAACTCGCGCGGATCCACCTCCCGCAGCTCGGCGAAGCCCATGCCGCCGAAGCGGGCGAAGAGCTGCGTGAGCGCCCGCTCCAGCTCGCGGGAGTCGGCCGAGGGGAGGAGGACGCCGACCGCTCGGGCCGCGTCGACGAGCCCCTTGCCGTCGCGGGAGGCGGCGGCGATCAGCATCCGGCGCAGGCCCACGCGGGTGCTCGGCGGCACCTCGCCCATCATCCCGAAGTCGATGAAGGTGAGGCGCCAGGGCAGCTCGCCCCCAGGGGTCGGCGTGACGAAGACGTTGCCGGGGTGCGGATCCGCGTGGAAGTAGCCGTTGGTGAAGAGCTGGTCGAACATCACGGCCGCGAAGACCGGAGCGACCTCCCGCGGGTCGATCCCGGCGGCCAGCAGCGCGGCGTGGTCGGTGATCTTGATCGCGGTGACGTCCTCGAGCGTGAGGACCTTGCGGGTCGAGCGCTCCCAGACCACGTCCGGGACGGCCACCCGGGCGTCGCCCGCGAAGTCGGCGGCGAAGCGGACGGAGTTGGCCGCCTCCTGCAGGTAGTCGATCTCCTCGAGACTGGTGACCGCGAACTCCTCGACGAGCGCCGGGGCGTCGACGCGGTCCGAGACGAGGCGCACGTGGCTGAGCCAGCCGCCGACGCGGCGCAGAGCCGCGAGGTCGACCTCGACGATCTGGTCGATCCCCGGCCGCTGCACCTTCATGATGGCGGCGGAGTAGCCGGTGTCCTCGGCGTCGGCGGGGGAGAGCCGGGCGCGGTGGGCCTGGCCGAGCGAGGCGGCGGCGACGGGCGACTCGTTGACTCCGGCGTACGCGCGCTCGAGCGGCAGCCCGAGCTCGGACTCGGCCAGCGCCCGGATCCGCGGGAACGGGACGGGCGGGACCTCGTCCTGCAGCCCCTCCAGCTCGCGCGTGATCTCGGGCGGCAGCACGTCCAGGCGCGACGACATGAACTGGCCGACCTTGATCATCAGGCCGCCGAGATCGACCGCGAGCACGTGGAAGCTGCGGGCGAAGCGGCGCATCCGGCCGGGCCGGGTGCGGAGCGCGACGCGCGTGAGCCCCACCCGCGGCAGGAGCAGGTCGAAGAACCAGGTGACCGCGAGATGCCACGCGGCGAAGCGGAGGATCCGGCGGTAGCGCCGCCGGTCCTCCCGCTCTCGGTGGCCCGGGGCGGCAGGACCCGGGCTGACCGAGGCCACCCGGGTCAGTCCTGCGCGAGGATCGCGTACAGGCGGCGGCGCACGTCCTCGAGTTCGGCGACGGCCTTGCGGATCTGCTCGGGGGTGCCCGAGCGTCCGACCTGGGCCGCGGCCTGGGCGAGCTCGAGGCCCGCCTTGGGCAGGGCGCCGAAGTCGACGTGGTCGGAGTCGTTCCACGGGGTCGAGGTGCCGTGCTCGGCGACCGTCGCGCGGCCGGCGTCGGTCAGCGTGTAGGTCTTGCGGCCGTTCTGCTCGTCGGCCGTGATGAGGCCCTCGTCCGCGAGGAGCTGGAGGGTCGGGTAGACCGAGCCGGGGCTCGGCTTCCAGTCGCCTCCGCTGCGCTCCTCGATCTCGCGGATGATCTGGTAGCCGTGCATGGGCTGCTCGGCGAGGAGCGCGAGCACCGCGGTGCGCACGTCCCCGCGGCCGACCCGGGAGCCGACGCGCTTCTCCATGCGGGAGCGGGCCTGCTCCATCGCGCGCCAGATGCTCTCGATGGGCGTGCCGGTGCCGAACGCGCCGGTCGATGACGATCCGTTCATGATGACCTCCTGTTTCTCCGAACGATACTCAGCGATATGGGTGGCGACTGTGAACGACTGCCGCGTCGGCTCAGAGCTTCGCGAGCTTCGCCCGGGCGACGAGGAACAGCCCGTACATGACCAGTCCCGCGCTGACGAGGGTCAGGGCGATCGTGCCGTACGGAGGGACGTCGAGGAAGCGGATGGCCCCGTCGAGCCCGGTCGCCTGGCGGGCGTCGCCGGTCAGCGCCGCGACCACGAAGATCCCGCCGGCCAGGCCCAGAGCGAGCCCCTTCGTGATGTAGCCGGTCGCGCCGAGGATCAGCACTGCCGTCCCCGTCGGGCCCTCGGGGATGCGGACGAGCTTGCGGAAGCCGCGCCGGATCCCGATCGCGACGAAGCCGATCCCGCTGCCCAGCACGATCCCGCCGACGATCACGAGGATCACGACGCCGACCGTGCTCGTCAGCAGCTCGGTGTTGATGCGGCGGATCGTGGCCGAGGAGCTCGTCGAGCCGCCGAGCGCGAAGACGAGCGTGGTGCCCGCGAGCGTGAGCGAGGCGAAGCCTTTGCCCGACTCGACGATCCGGCGGCCCAGGCGGGCGGGGAGCCCCGGCGCGGAGGAGCGCCCGCCGAGGGAGAGCTGCCAGAGCCCGAGCGCGACCAGCCCGACCAGCGCAGCCCAGACCACCACGAGCCCGACGGGGGAGTCGGCCATGCGCCCGATCGCTCCGGACGCGTCCGCCTCCCGCGAGGTCTCGTCGCTGACCGCGACGCGCAGGGCGAGGCCGCCGATCAGGAGGTGGATCAGTCCGTTGACGGCGAAGCCCGTGCGGGCGAGGCGCCGGAAGCGCCGGGTCCGGACTCCGGCGCGCGGCGACGGCACGCTCGCAGTGGACATCGCGCAACCCTCTCATCCCCGGCGCCTCCTGACCCGCCGACGCGCGCGTGGCAACCCTCTCCCCGGCCCGGGTGCCCACGTCGTGTGATGGAGGTGCGGTGCAGTTCGCGCCGCAGCAGGACGAGAGAAGGAACCCCATGCGTGCACGCCGACGTCGCGCGGGCGGTCGCCGAGGGCCGAGGCGGGGCGGACGTCCCGGACCGGTCCCGGGCAGGGGAGGGCGGCGACGATGACCGGAGCGACGCTCCTGGTCCGCCGCCCGTCGAGCCCGGCCTCGCGGGTGCTGGTGCTCCACGCGACTGCGGTCGAGCTGGAGCTGCTGGTGGCCGCGCTGCTCGGGCTCGCCGAGGAGACGCCGTGCCTGGACGTGCGGGTGGCGGCGAGGTCGCGGGCGGCGCTCCTGCTGGCGACCGTCGATCCGGAGGCGGTGCTGCCGCTGGCAGAGGCGCGGCGGGTCCGCGTCGGGCTCCGCCGCGAGCGCGAGGAGCTGGAGCGCGGCGGGGTCGGGTGCCGGCACGTCGTCGAGGCGCGGGCCGGCCGTCGGTAGCTCCGGAGCGGGTCCGATCGGCCGCCGGCCTCGCGACGAAGTCGTGACGGAGGTCGTCCACCGCCGATGTGCGCCGCGCCGTCCCGCCCCCGTCAGCAGCAGCCGCAGGCCTCGGAGTCCTCGCTCGTGAGCGCGGCGATCGGCGTCGTGCAGGACTCGCCGCGCCAGGCCTCCAGGCCCTCGCGGACGGCGACCGCGGCGATCACGAGGCCGGCGACGGGGTCGGCCCACGTCCATCCGAGCGTGCTGTTCAGCAGCAGGCCCACCAGGACGGCGGCGGAGAGGTACGAGCAGAGGAGCGTCTGCTTCGAGTCCGCGACGGCCGAGGCCGAGCCGAGCTCGCGGCCGGTCCGGCGCTCGAGCAGGGAGAACGCCGGCATCACCAGCAGGCTGACGGCGGCCAGCACGATGCCGACGGGGGAGTGCTGGGCCTCCGAGAATCCGAGCAGCGCCCGGACCGAGTCGACGGCGACGAACGCGGCCAGGCCGAGGAACGAGACGGCGATCACCCGCAGCGCGGTGCGCTCGCGCGCCTCCGGATCGCGGCCCGAGAACTGCCAGGCGACGGCCGCGGCGGAGAGCACCTCCACCACGGAGTCGAGGCCGAAGGCGACGAGCGCGGTGGACGAGGCGACCGTCCCGGCGGCGAGGGCCACGATCCCCTCCACCACGTTGTAGCCGATCGTCGCGCCGACGATCCAGCGGATGCGCCTCTGCAGCACGCGGCGGCGGGCGGGGAGGAGCGGAGCGCGCAGGGCGGTCATGCGCAGCGGCAGTCGTCGCCGGAGCAGCAGTCCGGATCGACGACCAGGGCCAGGCGGAGCAGGTGGTCGAGCGCCCCGGCGATCCGGGTCTCGGCCAGCCGGTACCAGGTGTACCGGCCGTCCTTCACGGCCTCGACCAGCCCGCATCCGCGCAGGCACGTGAGCTGATTCGACATCACCTGCCGCGAGACCCCGAGCGCGTCCGCGAGGTCGGAGGGGACGGCCGGAGCCTCTCGCAGCGCGAGCAGGATCCGGGACCGGGTCTCGTCCGCCAGGGCGGATCCGAGGCGCGCGAGAGCAGCGGAGTGGGTGAGGGTCGCGGAGGCGGGCACGGGAGCGACGGTACACGCGATGCTGTATCGAGCGCGAGGGCGGTGGTCTCTCCTCGAACGTGCGAGCCCCCCCTCCTGCTCCCCCCGTCGGGTGGGCGGACGGGCCGCACTGCCGCGGATCCCCGGGGCCGGCCTCCACGGCGCGCCCCGAGCGGCCCGCGCGCCGTGCCAGGATCCCCTTGATCACGGCGCCCGTCCGCCGCTCCGCCGCTCGGTCTCCTGGAAGGGCCACGGACCCGCCTTGCTCGATGCCACGGCCCTCCGCGTCGCCTTCGGGGTCACCGCCCTCACCCTCTTCCTGCTGTTCGCGCTGGTCACCTACCGGTCGACACGCTCGTCCTTCAGCTTCTGGTGGTGCACGGCGCTCGCGCTGTTCATGGGCGGCTCGCTCGCCTACCTCCGCGACGGCACGGCCGACCAGGTGTGGGCGAATCCGCTCGGCAACGGGCTCATCGTGGCCGGCGCCGCCGCGGTCTGGGCGGCGAGCCGCTCCCTCCGCGGCCGGCCGACGCCGTGGTGGCTGGTGGTCGCTCCGACCGTGGTGGTGACGGGCGTGTCCAGCCTCGACTCTCCCGCCGTCAACGACTGGTCGGGAGGGCCGCTCTACCTCGCGTCGATGGCGCTCCTCATCGGACTGTCGACCCGCGAGATCGCGCTGCTCGGCGCCGGACGCTCGCGCACGCGCTGGCCGCTGCTGCTGAGCTCCGGCGCCCTCTCCCTCTACTACGCGCTCCGGTTCGCCGTGTTCCTGGCCGCGGGGCTGCGCAGCGAGCTGTTCGCGACCTGGTTCGGGACCCCGACCACCACGCTGATCACGCTGGTGCTGCTGGTCGTGGTGTCGTTCAGCATGGCCTCGCTCAGCGGCGAGCAGGTCGCGCAGATGCTCACCGCCGGCGCCGCCCGCTCGCGGCAGGAGCTCGCCGACGGCGAGAGGGTGCAGCGGCGGCTCGAGCCCCGCTCGGTCCCGGACCTCCCGGGCTACGACGTCGCCGGCGCCTGCGTGCCCAGCGGGACGGTGAGCGGCGACTTCTTCGACTGGCGCTGCACGCCCGACGGGCTCGCCGTCACCGTCGCCGACGTGATGGGCAAGGGGGTCGGCGCCGCGATGATCGCGGCCACGGTCCGCGCCGCCCTGCGCGTCACTCCTCCCGCCCTCGGCCCCGCGGCGACGATGGCGCTCATCGACCGGGTCGTCGAGCCGGATCTGTCGGCGAACGACGCGTTCGTCACGCTCCTCCACCTGCGGCTCAGCGCCTCGACCGGCGACATCGCGCTCGTCGACGCCGGCCACGGACTCGGGATCGTCTGCCGCACCGACGGCTCGCGCGAGCGCATCCCCTCCGCCCACCTGCCGCTCGGCCTCCTCGGCACGCAGGAGTGGGAGCCGACCGGCCTCCGACTCCACCCCGGCGACCTGCTGCTGATCTGCAGCGACGGCGTGCTGGACCTCTTCGACGGCTCCCTCGCCGCCCTCGACCGGGTGGCCGACGCGGCCGTCGCCGCCCCCGCGACCGCCGCCGCCGCGGTCGCCGGCGTCACCCGCCTGGCGGCCGAGGGGCTGCTGGCGGACGACGTGACCGTGGTCGCGATCCGGCGGACCTCAAGGAGCTGACCCGGCCTCAGCCCCGCCCCGCCTGCAGCCGGAGCCCGGCCAGCAGCAGGTCGAGGCCGGAGCGGAACACGTCGAGGTCGTCGTGCGTCGCCATGACGTCGGCCGCGTGGTGGCCGAAGGGGAACTCCTCCGGATCGAGGGCGCGCCAGCGGTCGGCCAGGTGCTCGAGGAACTCGCCCCTCTCCATCCCGCTCTCGAGGAACTCGCGGGGCGGCGGCTGCGCCAGGTCGGCCGCGACTCCGACGACGTAGCTGACGATGGACGACACGGCGTGGAACCGCTGCCGGGGCGTCAGGTCGAGAGCCATGAGCTGCTGCCCGAGGCGCTCGTACATCGCCATCGAGTTGGGCTGCACCCCGGTCGTGCGGAGCATGTAGAGGCCGAACCAGGGTCGGCGGACGCACTCGTCGAAGAGGGCCAGTGCGACGGCGCGGACGTTGTCGATCGGGTCCGGCCCGTGGGTGAGCGGCTCGCTGTCTGCGAGGACCCGACCCATGACCTCGTCGGTCGCCCGCTCCAGCAGCTCGTCGCGGCTGCCGACGTACCAGTAGATGCTCGCCACACCGCCGCCGAGTCGGGCCGCGAGCGCGCGGAACGTGAGGGCCGACTCCCCGGACTCGTCGAGGATCGCGATCGCCTCGGCCAGCACGGTGTCGAGCGAGTGCGACGCTCGGCGGCGGCCCCGGGCGGGGGAGGGCGCGGCAGCGGTCTCCGTCGGGCGATCTGCAGGCATGGCTTGCATCTTACTGAACGGCGTTCCATACTATCGAACGCCGTACGAGAGTCGAACGGCGTTCGATAGGAAGGCGCCTCGATGTCCGCTCCGACGACCACCTCCGCCGAGTCCCGCGCTCACACCTCCCTCCGCTCCGCGGCACTCCCGCTCGCCGCTCTCTGCCTCGCGTTCTTCGTCGAGATGGTCGACAACACGCTGCTCTCGATCGCCCTCCCGACGATCGGACGCTCACTCGACGGGTCGACCGCCGGACTGCAGTGGGTGACCGGTGCCTACTCCCTGACCTTCGGCGGGCTGCTGCTGACAGCCGGGTCCGCCGCCGACCGGTTCGGCCGCCGCCGCGTGCTCCTCACCGGCCTCGCCGCGTTCGGGCTGATCAGCCTCGCCGTCGTCCTCGTCACCGACATCGGCCAGCTGATCGCCCTCCGCGCGGCGCTCGGCTGCGCCGCGGCCGCCATGGCGCCCGTCACGATGTCGCTGGTGTTCCGGCTCTTCGACGACGAGAGGCTCCGCATGCGGTCGATCACGATCGTGATGATCGTCGGGATGTCCGGCATGGTCCTCGGCCCCCTCCTCGGCGGCTCGATCCTCAGCACCGTCAGCTGGCAGTGGCTGCTCGTCGTCAACGCCCCGATCGCGCTGCTGGTCTGGATCGGCGTGCGCCTCGGAGTTCCCGCGGACCAGCGCGCCGACCTCACCTCCGGTCGGCTCGACCTGCCGGGGACCGCCCTCACCGTCGCCGCGGTGGGGCTCGGCTGCTACACGCTCACCAGCGGAGTCGAGAACGGCTGGCTGTCGCTCCTCACGATCGCCTGCGCCGCGGGCACCGTCGCCGCCGTCGCGGGATTCGTCGTCCGCGAGCGCCGCGCCGTCTCGCCCATGATCGACCTCGCGATCTTCCGCGCCGGCCCCGCGCGGGGAGCGGCGCTCACGCAGCTCGGCGCCTCGGTCGCCTTCGCGAGCGTCCTGTTCGGCCTGATCCTGCACTTCCAGTACGCCTACGGCTGGAGCCCGGTGCGCGCCGGCCTCGCGAACCTGCCCGTCATCGTCACGATGCTCGCCGCCACTCCGGTCACCGAGCGCCTCGCCGCGAAGCTGGGGCACCGCGCGGCCTGCCTGATCGGCACCGGGCTCCTGGTCGGCGCGCTGCTCGGGATGTCCTGGGCGGTGGACCGGGGCTACCTCGCGATCGCCGTGATGATGGTCGTGATGACGGTGGGCCTGCGGACGATCATGACCATCTGCGCCGTCGCCCTCGTCGAGGCGATGCCCGCGAACCGCACGTCGATCGGTGCGGCGCTCAACGACACGGCCCAGGAGATCGGCACCAGCATCGGCACGGCCGTCGTCGGCACGCTGATCGCCGCACTGGTGGCGACCACCCTCCCGGCGGGCGCGTGGAGCGCGGACCTCGTCCGGAGCTTCTTCGCGGGTGAGCGGGTCGCCTTCCTGGTCGTGGCGGTCCTCGTCGGCGTGATCGCGACGATCGGCTCGCTGTCCCTCAGCGACTCCCGCTCCACCGAGGAGCCGGCGGCGGCCTAGTCCGTCGGGTCGCGCCGGGCGTCCTCGAGGTCGGCGATGTCCGTGTACTCGAGGAAGTCCAGCGGCGGGATGTCCGTCATCTCCTCGCTCCACGAGGGACGGGCCGGCTGCATGCGGCGCGTCTCGAGCTCGATGTGGGCGATGACCTCCGCGTCGTCCGGCTCCTCCACCTCGCTGCTGTCGATCGGCAGCGACCAGAGCTGGCTCGCCGGCCCGATCAGCAGGTGGGCGTAGGCGCGGCCGCCGCCCTCGGTCAGGACCGGCACCGAGACGACATCCGACTTGCTGACGTCCGCGAGGGCCCGGGCGTACCGGAGGACCGCCTTGCAGGTCAGGTCGCCGACGAGCAGGTGGCCGCTGGAGTAGTGCAGTTTCCGCATGCGTCCAGCCTCCGCGCGCCGCCCGCGGGGCCTCAAGAGGGTTGCCCTGGGAAGGCGGTGCCCCTAATGGGCCGGGAGGTCCCGCCCGATCGGGGTCATCGCTCCGGGTGTCCGGCGCTCTCGCGGAGCTCGCGGCCGTCGGCGACGTCCTCGGCGTGCTTCTCGGCTTTCTTGTCGCTCTGCCGGGTGTCGCGGGGCGGGAGCTGGATGTGCTCCTCGGCTTCGATGCCGGCCTGCAGCTGGCGGCCGCGCTCGAGCTCGGCGTCGAACTCGGCCCCGAAGAGCAGGGCGAGGTTCGTGATCCAGAGCCAGAGGAGGAAGACGATCACGCCGCCGAGGGCGCCGTAGGTCTTGTTGTAGTTGCT
Source organism: Rathayibacter sp. AY1F8 (assembly GCF_002932165.1). Lineage (NCBI taxonomy): Bacteria > Bacillati > Actinomycetota > Actinomycetes > Micrococcales > Microbacteriaceae > Rathayibacter > Rathayibacter sp. AY1F8. Next base: position 8,083 of record NZ_PSVB01000020.1, on the reverse strand, counting down.
GAAGTTGGCGACGTAGAACGCGAAGCCGGCCGACGCCAGCGCCCAGACGACGAGGGCGAGGATCGAGCCCATGCTGGTCCAGCGGAACTTCGGCTGCCGCACGTTCGGCGACCAGTGGTAGAGGACCGCGACGATCACGACCATGATCGCGATCAGCACCGGCCACTTGGCGATGCTCCACACGGTCAGGGCGACCTCGCCGAGGCCGACGGCGTCGCCGATGGTCTGCGCGACGGGTCCGCTGAGCACGAGGATCAGCCCGGCGATCACGAGCAGGAGGACCGTCACGAGGGTGACGGCGAGCATCGTGGGGCGCAGCTTCCAGATCGGGCGGCCCTCGTCGATCTCGTAGACGCGGTTCATGCCGCGCCCGAAGGCGCCGACGTAGCCGGAGGCGGACCAGAGGGCGCCGAGGACACCGGTGACGAACGCCAGGCCGGCGGCGGGGCTGGAGGTGAGCTCCTGGATCGGGCCGCGGACCGTGTCGAGGACGTCGGCCGAGACGAACCCGCCGGCGATCTCGAGCACGGTGTCGGTCGTGGTCTCGGCCTGGCCGAAGAGGCCGAGGATCGAGACGATCGCGAGCAGCCCGGGGAACAGCGCGAGGACGGCGTAGTAGGTCAGCCCCGCCGCGATGTCCGTGCACTGGTCGGCGCCGAACTCGCGGAGCGTCTTCTTGAGGACGTAGCCCCACGAGCGCTTGGTGACGTCCGTCGGTCCGTCGGGCTTGCGGGAGTCGTCGGGGTCGGGCGCGGTGCGGTCGCGCTCGGTGCTGGTCTGGGCCACGGTCGTCCTCCATCTCGAGCGTCTGCGGATCGTCGGGGACGGAAGGACCGCCTGCGATCGCTCCGGCGCCCCGGCGACGCCGTGCTCGCCACCGACCGTAGGAGCGCCGGACGCTCGAGGCAGGACGGTTGACAGCCGCCCGTCGAGTCCGGTGGGGGAGGTGTTCCGCGGTGGCGCCCGCGCTCAGAGATGCGCGAGCAGCCTCTCGCACGCCTGCTCGCAGCGGCGGCAGGCCTCGGCGCAGATCCGGCAGTGCTCGTGCATCCCGGCGTGCTGCTCGCAGTCGTCGGCGCAGGCGCGGCAGGCCAGGAGGCAGGCCTCGACGAGGGCGCGGACGGCCGCGGATCCGACGACGCCTCGGCGCGACAGCACGGCGCCGGTCGCGGCGCACACGTCGGCGCAGGCGAGGTCGGTGCGGATGCAGTGGACCAGCTCGGCGACCGACTCCTCGCCGAGGCACGCGTCGGCGCAGGCGGTGCAGGTGAGCGCGCAGGCGCCGCACGCGTCGATGCACTCGGCCAGGACCTCCGGATCGACGCCGCGCAGCTCCTCGGGGTGGCTCCGGATCATGTCGCTCGTGCTGCTCATGGCGCGTCCTCTCGTCGTGACCCCGGCGGGTCGATCGGTCCGGGCGACGCTACGGGCCCGCCCGCCGCCGGGCGAGGGCCTGGCCAGGCACCGCGGCCGGTGATAGCCGGGCCGTCAGCCCCTCACGACGAAGGCGTCGTGGATCAGGTTGCCCCCGGTCGCCGCCGGATTCCGTGTGCTGCCGCGGGTGATCGTGACGGTGTGGGTGCCGGCGGGCAGGGTCCCGCTGGTCCAGACGGTCTGGGCGGAGCGGGTGGTGGCGCTGTAGCGGTCGACCGAGGCCACGAGGACGCCGTCGAGGCGGACCTCGTCGATCCCGGACGTGCTGGACCGGCGGCTCACCCACGAGACTCCGGTGCCGGTGAAGCGGAGGGTGGCGGAGGCGCCCCCTGTCGACGAGAAGGAGACGCCTCCGCCGCTGTCCGCGGAGGAGGAGGTCGTGGACCAGGTGCCCGTGACGGCGACGGCCGGCGAGCCGTTCTGGTGGGTGCCGGCCCCGACGGCGGCGAGCGGAGTCGCGGTGGCGGTCGGCGTCGAGGTCGGCGCGGCGGTGGCGGTCGGCGTGGGCGTGGCCGTCGGCACCGGAGTGGCGGCCCTCTTCGCGAGCACGATGGACGCCGTCGCTCCCTTCAGCCCGCTCGGCCGGAACGTGATCGTCGTCGCGGTGCTCGTCCTGCTCGTCACGCTCAGGGCGGCGCTCGAGGACACCGTGCCCGCGGTCGGCCGCGCGAGCGTCACGGTGAGCGCGCTCGTCGAGACCTGCGTCGGGTCGACGGTCGAGACGGTCACCGTGTCCGCGTCCTCCCGGATCGAGACCAGTCCGGCGCCGGTGATGCTCGCGACCCGGGTGCCTCCGACGAGGACGGGGCTCGTGGTCCCGGCCTTCCACGACACGGCGCTCACGGTGCCGGTCGAGCGGTCGCGGGCGGCGCTCAGCTGGGGTGTGTTGCTGAGCACGGTCACGTCCGGGTCCGCCGCGTACGCGGCGGTCGCCGCCTCGGAGGCGCCGGGGAGGACCGTGTACGCGTAGGAGGCGCCGGTCGGGTTCGTGCCGTGGCTCGTCGTGAGGGAGTAGTAGTGGCCGGTCACCGGCGCCGTCGGACCGGCGGCGCTCACGGCGCTCCAGGCTCCGGTGCGGGTCCGTCCCTGCGCGGTCAGGGCGATCGGCGACGGGAAGACGTAGCCCACCGACTCCGCGGAGCCGGTGATCGAGGCCCAGCGGGCGGTGCTCGTGGCGGTCGCCTCCGCACCGCGGAGGACGCCGTCGACGCGGAGCCTCGCATCGGGAGCGACGTCGCGGCGGTCGTCGATCACCGTCTCCGCGCGCCGGCGCGCCCCGTCCCAGCCGGTCCCGGACATGTCGGTCGCCGTGATCCCGGAGCCGAGCGCGAGGATCTCGTCGTCGAAGGTGAACCAGGCCTTCTTCGCGACCAGGCTCACCGACGCCGCGTCGAAGTCGAGCGCCGCGATCCCCGTCCGCCGCGACGGGCTCTCGAGGCTCCCGGTGAAGGTCGTCGTCGGGCGGGACGACGCGCCCTCGCCCGCGCTCCGGACGATCGTGTCCTCGGTGGTGCCGGGCATCCGGTACGGGTTCGCCGTGGCCCAGTAGCCGTCGTCGTACTGGCGCCCGCTGCCCAGGTGGAGCGAGGTCGCGCCGTCGCCGGTGTACCAGCCGCTGCGGTTCTCGCCGTTGAGCGACTCGTAGCGCGCGATCCGCGTGCTCGACAGGCCGACGGCGAAGCCCGAGGTCGCCGTGGTCCGCGTGAAGCGGTCCATCCCGGCGAAGGCCCGGACGCCCGAGCCGATCGGGGTCGCGGTCAGGCCCGTGTCGGCGAGGACGAGCCGCGCGCGCACGACGTCGCTGACGGACCCGGCCGTCTCGATGCTCACGGGGCTGCCGGAGTTGCAGGCCAGCCAGCTCTTCGCCAGCGCGTTCGTCCGTGTCCTGGCCGAGGGAGGGGCGCTGTCGGCGAGGCGCAGCACCGCCGCCTGCAGCTGGACGCCGACGTCGCCGTCCTCCGACTCCGCCCGCGCCGTCTCGCGGCCGCGGACCGTCGACATCACGGCGCCGCACCAGGTGACGGGGGCGAAGGAGGAGGCGAGCCGGTCGTACACGCCGAGCCCCTCCGGGCTCGTGATCTCCCAGCGGGAGCCGTCGAGCAGCGCGTAGAGGTCGTCGAGGGTGTCGAGCATCGAGAGCCCGTACCCGCCGCTGTAGGCGAAGACGCTGTGCTGCACGAAGGAGCCGTCGGCGTGGAAGCCGTCGCCGGACGCCACCGTCCGCAGCGCCGGGTCGATGCCGGCGGCCGCCTCCGCGATCTTCGCCGGCTGCTTCAGCAGCACCGCCCGCCCGGCGATGACCGCCGCCGTCCAGACGCGGTTGGCGCCGGTCCGGGTGACGGTGTCGGCGAAGCGCGTCGAGGCCGACAGGTAGGCCTGCACCTGCGCCGCCGAGAGGTCGGGGTAGAGGAGGGCGGTGATGCTGTTCAGCTCGAGCGGGATGCCGATCTGCTGCTCCCACCAGCGGGAGGTGCCGGTGGTGGAGCGGTTGTAGCGGTTCGCCGAGAGCCAGTCGGCGGTCGTGACGACGTCGCGGAGGAGCGCCGGGTCGCCGCTGAGGGCGGTGCCGGGGGTCTTCAGCGCGGTCGCGAGGACGGTGACCCGCTTGTAGGCGGCCCACACCTCCACCGCCGAGGTGCCCGTGACCAGGTCGGGCCAGGGCTCGCCGCCGTCGGTCTCGAGCGTCGACCAGTAGCCCTCGGCCTCGGCGACGAGGCGGCCCTTCGCCGCGGCGAGGCCGCCGACGCTCCCGCTTCCCGGGATGGTGCCCGTCAGATCGGCGACGAGGGCGAGGCGCATCGCGTCGTACTCGTCGCCCGCCGAGTCGACGGCGGACGCTGTCGGCGCGGCGGCGAGCGGGAGGATCAGGGCGGTCACGAGCAGGAGCGCCGCAGCGAGCGGGCTCCCGCGCCGGGGCGCGTCGGATCGAGAGGGTCGGTTCGTCTCCGCGCGCGATCGGCGGAGGGGACGCGGCTGGGTGGGCACGGGCGCTCCTGAGGCGACGCCCACGAGCCTGCGGGCTTCGGGTGCTCGCGGGTCGCCGGGGGAGCGTCGGGTGAAGAGTAGGGGTCCGCTCCGTCCGGCGGCAAGAGGCGGAGGCGAGGACGGCCGGGATCGGCCACCGCCGACGCTCCCGACCGCGCGATCTGCGACAGCCGTACCCCGTGAGGGGTACAGAGGCGCCTAAGGTCCCCCACCCGTCAAGCGGGGCGATACGGTCGGAGGTGCGTGTGCGCTCCGGGGAGTCCCGGCGCGGCGCGCAGGGGGAAGGGGGCACGGATGATCGAGGCCGAGCAGGATCCGCGGCTGGTGGCGCTCGAGGCGCTCGAGATGATGGGGTCGGCTCCGGAGGAGCGCTTCGACCGGATCACGCGGATGGCCGAGGAGCTGTTCCGCGTGCCCGTGGCCGAGATCCACTTCCTCGACGACACCACGCTGTTCACGAAGTCCCCGCAGCGTCCGGACGCCGTGCTCGCCTACCCGCGCGCCGGCACTTTCTGCGACGCGACGCTCGAGAAGCGCACCACCTTCGTCGTGCCGGACCTCGGTGCCGACGAGGCGTGGGCCGGGCACGAGCACGTCGCGGGGTACCCGCACGTCCGCTTCTACGCCGGGCGGCCGCTGTCGGTCGAGGGCGACCTGCAGCTGGGCACCCTCTGCCTCATCGACTTCGTGCCCCGGAGCCTCACCCCGGACGAGCGGCAGCTGCTCGAGGAGTTCGGCGAGTGGGTCGAGCGGGAGCTGCGCGACACGGCGGAGCGCGACCGCGCCGCCGACATGCAGACGCAGATGGCTCCCTCCTCCCTCCACCACCCCGCCGGCTACGAGCTCTCGGGGCTCTCGCTGCCGCGGTGGACGATCACCGGCGACTTCTACAGCTGGCGCGGCGACGACGAGACGGTCGACCTGACCCTCGTGGACGTGATGGGCAAGGGGACGGCGGCGGCGATCGTGGCCGCGTCGATCCGCTCCGCGTTCCGGGCGCGCCTGGGCGGCGACCCCGACGCGGTCGTCAGCGCGGTGAGCGCCCAGCTGCACGACGACTTCACGGCCACCGAGACCTTCGCGACCCTCTTCCACGGGCGCCTCGACACCGCGTCCGGCCGGATCGACTTCGTCGACGCGGGCCACGGGCTCACCGTCCTCCTCCGCGCCGACGGCTCGTTCCAGCGGCTCGCGGCACTGGGCCTCCCGCTGGGCATCGCGGAGGACGGCGGCTGGATCACCCAGACCGTGGAGCTCGCGGTCGGCGACTCGCTCCTGGCCTTCACCGACGGCGTCCTCGACCTCTACGACGGGACGCTGCAGTCCCTGGCGCGCGCGGTCGACCTCGCCCGCGACTCCGCCGACACCGCCGCGTTCCTGCAGGCGCTGAAGGCGCTCGCCGCCTCCGGCTCCGCGTCCGACGACATCACCGCCCTCGTGCTGACCCGCACGGGCGCCGACCGCTCCGCCGAGAAGGACCCCGCATGACGTTCACGACCGAGACGACCGCCCCCGACATCGCCGTGCTGCGGGGGGAGGGGCGGCTCAACGCGGCCTCGGCTCCGGAGCTGCGCTCGGCCGTCCGCCGGGCGATCGACGAGGGCAGCCCCCGCATCGTCGTCGAGCTCAGCGCGGTGACGTTCATGGACTCCTCCGGCCTCGGCGCCCTGGTCGGCGCTCTCAAGACCGCGCGGCAGGCGGGCGGCGACCTGCGGATCGCGGCGCCCAGCGAGCAGGTCGTGATGGTGCTGCAGCTGTCCAATCTGGACCGGGTGCTCACCCTCTTCGACACGGCCGGCGACGCGTACCGTGACTGAGCGCAGCGTCGGGTTCCGCACGCCCCCGGACGACACCGAGGTCGTCCACGAGATGCTCGCCGGGCTCTGGGGCGAGCGGCCGGACCTGCCGGCCCGCGACCGCATGGCCGTCGAGACGGCGCTGGTCGAGCTGGTCGACAACGTCATCCAGCACGCGACGTCGACGACGACGATCGTCTGCCGCCTCGTCGTGCGCGTCGAGGGAGACGCGATCCACGCGGAGCTGGTCGACACGGCCGATCCGCCGGACATCGGCACGGGGCCGCGGGAGATGCCGGACGTCTTCGCGGAGTCGGGCCGCGGGCTCGCTCTCATCCAGGCTCTGACGACCACGTTCGAGCACGAGCGCTCGGAGGGGCGCAACGTCTGGACCCTGACCCGGGCGCTGGACTCCTAGCGACTGGCGCGGATCAGCGGATCGTGTGCGCGGTGATGACCGCGGCGGCACGCGCCAGGTCGTCCGCCATGCCGTTCAGCCCGGGGGAGGCCTTCAGCACCTCCGCGCTGACCTCGTCGTAGCGCTCGTCCACCTGCGCGAGCAGCTGCTCCCCGGAGGCGGTGAGGCGCAGGAGGACGCTGCGGCGGTCCTGCGGGTTGGCGAGCCGGTCGACGTGGCCGGCGGTCGCCAGCCGGTCGAGGAGCGCGGTCACGGCGCCCGTCGAGAGGGAGAGCTCGAGGCCCAGCCACTTCGGCGTGAGGTCGGGCGACTCGCCGAGCACCTCGAGCGCGGTGAGCTCCGAGATGCCCACGCCCACGCCCGCGGCGATGCTCGCGCGGAGGTGCCGCTGCGCGTTCTCGAGCAGGCGGAGCGACTGCCGCAGCTGCACGGCGGGCGCGTCCTGGTCGACGTCGCGCGGGGTCGGTCTCTCGGTGGTCATTCGTCCTTCTCGGGGTAGGGCTGGGGTCATCGTACGGGTCGCCCTCGGGCGTCCCGGCCTGTCACCCGGACAGGGGGTGAAAGAACGATTGCAATGTATCTTGGTCGTCAAGTAACTTAGCGGTCAATCGAGTTCGGCGGACCACCAGCCGGACCCTCCCCCTTCAGCATCAGCCCGCCCCACCCGATCAGGAGTCCTGCCATGTCGACCCACACCGCCAAGTCCAAGCGCGTCCGCTTCGCTCCCCTCGCCATCGCGACGAGCATCGCCGCCGCCGCTCTCCTCTCCGTCTCGATGTCCGGCACCCTGTCCGGCTTCGTCGCGAGCATCTCCAACACCGGCAACACCGCCGCCTCCGGCTCGCTCGTCATGGAGGAGAAGTCGACCGGCGCCAGCCCCATCACCTGCCTCAGCACCGACGGCGGCTCGATCAGCACCAACACCGCGACCTGCGCGACCATCAACAAGTTCGGCGGATCGACCACGATGGTCCCCGGCCAGACCGTCACCACCGCGATCACGCTGAAGAACACCGGCACCGTCAACGCCAACACCTTCACGCTGACCCCCGGCGCCACCTGCTCGCAGAGCAACAACGTCGCGGCCGGCGCCTCCGGCTCCGCCACCGACTTCTGCGGCAAGCTCAACGTCGTGATCACCTCCGGCGGGACCACCGTCTTCACCGGCACCGCCGCGACCCTCGCCGGCTCGGCCGTCAAGACCCTCAACACCGCCCCGGTCACCCCCGGCACCTCCACCCCCTTCTCCATCGCCGTGACCCTCGACTCGTCGGCCACCAACGCCTACCAGGGCCTGTCCGCCTCGCTCCCGCTCACCTGGACCTTCGCGAGCTGATCCCCTCTCCACCCGGCCCGGAGCGCCCCCGCGCGACGGGCCGGGGGAGGAGCGTCCCGCAGCGCTCCTCCTGCACCGCCCCCGAGAACCCCCCTCTCCCCCCGAGAACCCCCC